>JAEUHE010000031.1 GCA_016793885.1 Verrucomicrobiales bacterium | reverse complement strand
TGTTTCCTGCCCGTTATGCAGCTTAATAAACTCCGTCACTGTTTGGGGACTCGATACGTCGAGGTGCTTAGTTGAGTTTTTCATGTAATACCGCTAGCACACCTCAAACAGTGACTTTGCTCAACTGCATGGATTGGGCTAAAGCCGGAACTCCGTACGGGGAGCGGCCTTGGAGTATGGAGTTCCTGCTTTAGCAGGGATGGCGTGCGAACGCTTTTTCGCGCTTGAGGTTCGATCGCGCAAACGCTCTTGTTTGGGGTGTGCGGTTGTGTATGACACGCTCGCTTCGATTACCATGCCAGCTTTGAGTCCATCTGCTCGAAAGTCCGAATCAGATCTGGGTCCCGCATTTCGGGCACTCCTCCAGGGCTTTGGAGCTGTCTTTGTCGTGGCATTGGCCATCATGCTAACCGGTTGCGTACGCCACGAGCCGAAGGCTGACTTGGTCCTGATCAACGGTACTGAGCCGGAGAGCCTGGATCCCGCGATCTGCACAGGGCAGCCGGACGGCCGGGTCGCAGCCGGGCTTTTTGAGGGCCTCACTCGATTGGATCCGGTTACCGCCGCGCCCAGCCCGGGGATCGCGGAGCGTTGGGAGATCTCTCCCGACGGCCTGCGTTACCGATTCTTTCTCCGGACAAACGCCCTTTGGTCCACCGGGGAACCAATTACGAGCGAGGATGTGGTGTATTCTTGGCGTCGGGTGATCGATCCGGCCACCGCGGCCGATTACGCCGGCCAGCTCTATTACGTGAAGAATGGGGAGCCCATCAGCACGGGCAAGATCAAGGATCTCACCCAGCTGGGGGTCCGCGCCGTGCATCCCCATCTGGTGGAAGTCGAGCTGGAGAATCCCACCGCATTTTTTCTCGAGCTCTGCGCCTTTCGCACCTTGGCAGTCGTGCCTCGGCAGACGATCGAGAAATATGGAGATCGATGGCTGATGGCCAAGCCGCTTCCCACCAGCGGATGCTACACCCTGGAGAGCTGGCGGGTGAACGATAAGGTTCGGCTGCGCAAGAATCCCAAGCACTGGGACGCCGCCAACATCTTGAATGAGGTGGTGGACTTGGTGCATCTCGAATCGGCGAATACGGCTCTGAATCTGTTCGAGACCGGGCAGGCCGATGTCATCTGGGACAAAACCCTGATCCCGATGGAGCTGATGGACGTGCTCAAGCATCGTCCCTCCACCCACTTTTTCAGCTATCTGGCGACCTATTTCGTTCGCTTCAACGTAACTCGCCCGCCCTTCAACGACGTTCGAGTTCGTCAAGCGCTCGCGATGTCGGTGGATAAGGTTCGAATCGCCACCCACATCATGCAGGGCGGAGAAAAGCCCGCCTCCACCCTGGTGCCGCCCGGCACCGCCAACTATGCCGGTCCGGAGGGGCTTCCCTATGACCCCGAGCGGGCGCGCCAGCTTTTGGCAGAAGCCGGCTATCCTGGTGGAAAGGGCTTTCCGTCCTTCCACTACCTGTTCAACACCGCGAAGCAGCATGAGCAGGTGGCCGTCGAGCTGCAGCAGATGTGGAAAAAGGAACTGGGCATTCAGCTCGAGCTGCGGAACACGGAGTGGAAGGTTTATCTGGCCGATCAGAGCGCGGTGAATTTTGATCTAAGCCGCAGTGCCTGGGTCGGGGACTACAACGACGCCAATACCTTCCTCGACATGTTCATGAGCAACAATGGGAACAATCGAACCGGATGGAAGAACTCCCGCTACGATGAGCTGATGCGAAAGGCGAACGCGATGACCGATCTCAAACAGCGGGCAAGTCTGCTGTCGCAGGCCGAGAAGATCCTGGTCTTCGATGAGTCGCCGATCCTCCCTTTGTTCTATTACGCCGGCATCACATTTTATGATCCGGACCGAATCGAAGGTATTCACGCCAACCTGTTGGATGAGCATGCGATCTATCCGATTCGGAAAAAGCCCAAGACGCCGGGTGTTCCGGCGGGGCGAAAATAGCGCTCGCACGACACCATTTAACTCTGGGTATGTGGATTCATATCACACGACGGTTGCTGGGGTTGATCCCGCTGCTGCTGGTTATCAGCTGGGTTTCCTTCCAGTTGGTGCGCATTGCGCCCGGCGGTCCTTTCGACAAGGAACGCAAGCCGGCTTCGCCCGAAATTGAACGCGCGCTGCTCGCGAAATACCATCTCGACGATCCCACCTGGAAACAGTATCTGCGTTTCCTCGGCGTGCTCCGCGAGCCGGATGGCAAGGGTGGCACCCGTTGGTCGGAGGGTGGCCTGATCAAGGGCGACCTGGGTCCCTCCTTCAAGTATCGCAACCACAGTGTGAACGATGTGCTAGCCCAAGGGTTGCCGGTCTCGATGACGCTGGGGCTGCTGGCGTTCCTGTTTGCCTTGGGGGTCGGCATCCCAACCGGGGTCTACACAGCGCTGCGACGCGGCGAGTGGGGAGATTACATCGGGAGCTTTTTTGCTTTGCTGGCTTTCTGCATCCCGGGATTTGTGGTCGGCCCGCTGCTCATCATGGCTTTCGGCATGCACTACCGGATCTTTCCCGTGGCGCTGTGGGACTCTCCTTGGCACGCGGTGCTGCCGACCATTGCCTTGGGGCTTTATTTTGCCGGCCGGATCTCCCGGCTCATGCGGGAAGGCATGACCGAGGTGCTGAAGGAGGGCTACATCACCACGGCTCGAGCCAAGGGCCTGAGCGAATCGACGGTGGTGATCAAGCACGCCCTGCGGCTGGCCATCTTGCCGGTGGTTTCCTATTGTGGTCCACTGCTGGCCGATCTGCTGACCGGCTCCTTTGTCGTGGAGAATCTGTTCCGAATCCCGGGCATTGGCGTGTTCTTAGTGAACGCCGCCTTGGGGCGCGACTACCCGATGGTCGTGGGTCTCGTCCTCGTGTACGCCCTGATGCTGGTACTGCTCAATCTGGTGGTTGACATCAGTTACAGCTTTTTGGATCGGCGGGTAAAGCCCGGTTGAGAGGGCGTCGGCCCGCTTCCTTGAGAACGTTATTCCATGCAAACCCCGGATTCATCCCCAGCGATTCAGCCGCAGGCCCTGCCAGCGCTGCACCTGACTCCCAACCAACGGGCTCGCCGTCGTTTCCTTCGCAACTTCCCGGCGGTGGTGAGCTTGGTGTTTCTCTCGGCACTCCTGGCCGTAGTCCTTCTTTGGCCGGCTCTGGCACCTTACGCCTTCGATGCGACTTCTGATCTCCAGTTCCAGCCTCCCAGTTCCAAACACTGGTTTGGCACCGATATTCATGGACGAGACCTGCTCACCCGGGTGTTTTATGGGGCTCGGATCTCGCTGCTGGTGGGGCTGGTAGGGGCGGCGGTCGCAGTGGTGATTGGAGTGAGTTGGGGAGCCGTGGCAGGCTTCAAAGGGGGGAGCGTCGACAGCATGGCCATGAGGATCGTGGATATCCTCTACAGTCTGCCTTCCATCATTTTTGTCATCGTGATGATTACAACCCTTGAAGGCTTGGTGCGGAACCGTTTGCAAGGGTGGTTCGGGTGGGGCACGGAAGCGACCGGATACTGTCGGCTCCTCTTCCTGTTTGTTGGACTGGGGGCTATCTCCTGGTTGAACATGGCTCGCATCGTTCGTGGGCAGGTGCTGGGGCTTCGGCATCGCACGTTTGTGGACGCGAGCATCGCGCTGGGAGCGAGCCCGCTCCGAATCCTGGTGCGCCATATTTTACCCAACATCTATGGGGTGGTCATCGTTTATGCGACCTTGACAGTGCCGGCGATCATTCTCTACGAGAGTTTCTTGAGCTATTTGGGAATGGGCATTCAGCCCCCGATGGCCAGCTGGGGATCGCTGATATCGGACGGGGCCTCCCAGCTCAACCCGATCCGCGTCTATTGGTGGCTCATTGCTTTCCCAGCCGGGATGTTGGTGGTCGCGTTGCTGGCTTTGAATTTTGTGGGGGACGGGCTGCGTGACGCTTGGGATCCCAAGGGTCGTTCGGATTGATTTCTTGGCTTTAGGTTTGGCTCTGACTGGCGATTAAGAGCCCAGAAAGGCGGACGGTGAGTCGGAACCTCGGCCACTGTAACCGAAGTGATTATGTCCCAGGGCGATGCCAAGTCTCATTCCTTTTTACGAGGGTTGCAGCGGTTGATTTTCGATCTGCAAACCCCGCCTGCCGGCGTGCATCCGCTGACCCGCGGCCAGGAAGCGATCGCTCGGGCCTATTCCTCTGGGCCTTCGCTGGCGGCCTGGCATCAGGGGGTGGTGTTGCAGGTTCGGGGCGTGCTGGATCTGGGCGCGTTGGAGACGGCACTCGGCCACCTTCAGCGCCGGCAAGCAGTCTTGCGATCCGCGGTGACGGCAGAAAACGGATCCTTCCGCATCGCGATTGCGGAAACGTGCGTGGTGCCTTTGTTGCACACCAATGTGGAGTCGCTGGCTCCTGAGTTGCGCGAGGACTTTGAACAGAAGACCATTCAGGACGACTTTGCCTGGGGGTTCGACCTCTCGGTGGCGCCCCTCTGGCGCGTCCGTTTGATTCGGCGGTCGGCGGATGACTTCCTGATGATTTTTGTTTTTCATCAATTGATCGCCGATGGCGCCTCTCTGGAGGTGGTATTCAGCGAGTTGAGCGAACATTACGCGGCGGTTTGCTCGGGCAGCGAACCTTGGCTGCCGCCGCTACAGGGGTCCTTCGCTGCGTTTGCCAGCCGGCCCGAACCGACGGCGGCAGAACGTCAGGAATCCCCAGCCTGGAACTATTGGCACGGGATCACTTTATCGATTCCTCCTCAGCCCGTCTCTGCCTGGGCAGGCAACTCTCCCGCAGGCGCGGTGCGTCAGCCGGGAGTGTGCTGTTCTCGATATCTCGGATTTCCCCGTGCCTTTAGCGATCAGCTTCGGCCCGCAGCCCTTCACGCCTCGGCTTCCATCGGCGCGGTGGTGATCTCCGGGCTGGCATTGGCTTTGAAGGGAATCCTTGGGATCAAGGAACCGATGCTCGCGACGGAAGCTCCGGGCCGTCCATCGGAGCTGGAGAACGAACTGGTGGGATGCTTCTCCAACTTTCTTGCGCTCCGCCTGACACCTCGGGAATCCCTCCCATTCTCAAAGTTAGTTGAGCAGGTCGGGGTGCGCCTGACTGAGGCGTTCACGCATCCCGATGTTCCGTTCTCGGCATTGTTTCCCCTCGCCTACGGTTCTTGTGAAGCGGGGCGTCCGGGTCCGCGAGTGCTGGTGACTTATTCGGGGCGTGGATGGGAGATGCCCGACTTGGGGGAAGCTTCGGCCAGCGTGTTCGAGGTCCGGCGAGGACCAGGTTGCTTTGATCTGATCCTGGATTTGCGCGAAGGTCCTGACGGCTTGGCGGGGTGGGCGGCCTTCGACTCGACAGTGGTCGATCCAGAGCAGATGGAGCTTTTCCTGAATGGGTTTCGCGCGCTCCTGCTCTATGCTGCTCAGAACGATCATCTCTCTCTTACCCAGTTGCTGAGCCATACCAGGCCACTGGCCGGGCCTGAGCTCGGGCAACTACCTCAAGCGGCCTAGCCGCTCTGGCTGTCTGTTCTGGCCTGGGGCTGGCTACCTGCTCAGCCGGAGTTCCCGGTCCTGTTCCTCGGAATCGACGCGGATGATCACCGAGGTGTCGCGAATCTCGATGCAATGCACCCGAACCGTTTTGTTTCCCACTACCACACGAACATCATCTCCAGCCGCCAGCGTCTCGTTGTTGATAAGAGCGACGCGGCGTTTGGGAGGGCCGGAGATGCTCTTGAGGCGGAGATCATCCTCCGCTGGCTTTGAGGCCCGAGCATTGCCGGTCACCCAAGGCAGAAGCGATTTTCCAGACGGTGCCGGTGCCGTCGGGGCGGTCTTTTCCGCAGTGGCGAGGTGTGGTTGGCCGCTGGGCGCGCTGGCTGGTTTTCCACTCATCTGCTGTAACGCGGCGATCAAAGGCTTGGGGCCGCCGGGGCGGTATCCGGTCCGACCGATTTCATCCCCGTTGGGACCGAGGACGACCAAGGTAGGTTTGCCTTGGGCGTTGTATCGCCCCACCAGCGCTCGGTTGGCGCTCAACTGCGCCTCGCTCAGGCTCTTCTTCTTAGGGATGTCAACTTCGAGCAGCACCAGATTTTGCGCCGCATAGGCCCGGAACTCGGGTTGATCGAAGACCTCTTCCTTGAGCTTCATGCACCAGCCGCACCAATCGGAACCTGTGAAGTTGATCAGCACGAGTTTGTTCTGCTGACGTGCTAGGGCCTTGGCCGCCGGGTAGTCAGTTAGCCACTGGTTGGCGCAGAGGGGAAACGTAGTGCCCCAGAGGGCCAGCGCACCGGCGAGGGCCATCCAGACTTGCAGAAGGCGATGTTTGCGGCATTCCATAACGTCAACGTAATTCAGGCTGCGCGCATCGGAGATGCGCTCCTTCTAACAACGGCAGGATGATCCGGAAACTTAACCCCATCTTCCTGATCCGGGCTTCACAACTCGCTGTGGGTGAAGATATCCTATTCCTCGACATGGCTAAGCAACCTTACGCGACCGCTCCGTTCCCCGTTTCGACCATGCCTCCCGGCGTGCCCTACATCATCGGCAACGAAGCGGCAGAGCGTTTTTCTTATTATGGGATGCGCGCCATCCTGATGGTGTTCATGACGCAGTATCTGCGCGACAAGGCCGGTGAAAAGGCCCCGCTCAGCAAGGACGAGGCCATGGTCTATTACCATTCGTTTCAATCGGCTGCTTACTTTTTTCCGATGCTGGGAGCTTTATTGGCCGACGTGTTTCTGGGGAAATATTGGACGATTATGGTGCTCTCGATCGTCTATTGTTTCGGGCATTTGGCTTTGGCTCTGGACGACACTTTGACCGGTTTGACCATCGGTCTGACCTTGATCGCCATCGGCTCAGGCGGAATCAAGCCCTGCGTTTCGGCCCATGTGGGCGATCAATTTGGGAAGAACAATCGTCATCTCCTGGAGAAGGTCTTTTATTGGTTCTATTTCTCGATCAACGCGGGATCGTTTGTCTCAACCCTCTGGATCCCCAAACTCCTGCGGGAACACGGACCCAATGTGGCGTTTGGTGTTCCGGGGTTGCTCATGTTGGTGGCTACCTGGGTTTTTTGGCTGGGACGTCACCGGTTCGTGCATATTCCGGCGGCGGGCATGGGTTTTGTGAAGGAGGTATTCAGTCGCGAGGGCCTGGGAGTCATGGCGCGGCTCAGCGTCATCTACCTGTTCATCGCCGCCTTCTGGTGCCTGAGCGATCAGGCCTATTCCGCCTGGGTTCTGCAGGCGGACCACATGAATCGGGTGTTCCTGGGAAGCGAGTGGTTGCCGGATCAGGTGAACGCGGTCAATCCGCTGCTCGTCCTGGTCTTTATCCCCTTGTTTTCGTACGTACTCTATCCGGCGGTGGGTCGGATCGTGGAGTTGACGGCCCTGCGGAAGATAGGTCTGGGATTGGTCATGCCCGTGATCGCTTTCGTTCTTTCCGCCTGGATCGAGCGGGAGATCGCCGCGGGCCAGCGGCCCAACATCGTTTGGCAGCTCTTGGGGCATGCGTTGCTGACGGCGGGGGAGGTGCTCGCCTATGGGACTTGCCTCGAGTTTTCGTATCGCCAGGCCCCTCCGCGCATGAAGTCGATCATCATGTCGCTGATGCTGGCTTCAATCTCCCTGGGCAACGGTCTGACGGCAGTGGTGAATCATTGGAATCAGAATTCCGACGGTACCTCCAAGTTGAGCGGGTCGGACTACTACCTGGCCTTTGCCTTGTTCATGGCGGTAGCCACCGTGGTCTACGTGCCCTTTGCGATGCGTTTTAAGGAGCGTTCCTATCTGCAGGGGGAGACAAGCAGTAGTGGTTCGTGAACGCCATGGGTATGATTTTTTTCCGGGTGAGGACAGCCAAGATCCCCCTCCGGGGGGTGGGAAAGCTGTAGAGGGCTACAGCACTCCATACGGGTCACCTGTTTCGCGAAGTGTCTTGGAGTGCGGTAGCCCTCTACCGCTTTTCAGGACCCGACGGAGTCGGAAATTGCTGCTGGTTCAGATGCGCCCTCACCTGGAAATACTCACGCCCACCTGGCTCGAGCCTCACTCCAGGCTTGTCTTCCCGAACCGCAGACGGATAAAGTTCAAGCTGTCGTCGAAACCCATGACCCATGATCCGACTGGCTGTTATTCGTAACGTACAGTGCCCAGTGCTCTGGACAATCCTGAGTGGTCTTTTCGTGTTGGGTGGGTTGTTTGTCTCCGCCTCGGAGCCCCGGATTACCGGAATCGATCTTCTTTCCCCCAAGCTGCTAGTGGTGCACTTCGACACCGAGCCCAATCGTACCTATGTTGTTCAGGTTTCCAGCTCGGGCCTCTCGAATGCCAGCCCGGCCGTGTGGAGAGATTTTTTTGTCGCCCCAGCTTTCCCCTTTGCAAACCACTATGTCGTGGCTGACTCCATCACCAACCAGCAGCGGTTTTATCGGCTGCTCGCCAAGCCCTAATCGGCTGTTCTTCCCCGGGGCACTGACTGAATGAAAACATCGAGATGTAGGCGGTTACCAGTCGGTTTGGTGCAGAGGGGCATTCTTCCTGGAATACTGTTCGGGAGCACCTTTGGCGGTGAGACTTGCGATCTGTGTGCGATCAACAATGCAGCAAGCACGCGGCCAGACGGGGGACGCGGTTTTGTGTTGAGTCTGGCCCAGCAGTTCGTACCTGCGGGTACGGTACAGCTTGAAGGACGCCAGCTCCCGGCCTCCATTTTGGATACTGTGTTTCTAGACAGCTTCCAGACCCATGTCGTGCCCACCTACAATGTCTCAGATCGGCTGGGCTTCAGCCTGAACCTGCCCTATGTGCATCGAAGCTTCAACCGCTTGCAGTTGACGCCGACCGGTGTGAGTTCGGAACGAGGAACGGAGCAGGGCTTGGGTGATGTGTCGGCCATCGTGAGGTTCGCTCCGGTGCAGGTCCAGAAGATGAAATGGTCTTTTGGGATCAACACTTATGCTGGAGCCAAGCTTCCGACAGGCGATGCGACCCGTGTTCGCGAGGAAGCGGAATCGACTCGGGAGCTGGACGCGCTGTATGGGGTCGGACATCAGCACGCCGTCAGCGGGGTGCACCTTCGGGATCTCGCGCTGGGGACCGGCTCCTGGGATGGGGTTTTCGGTCTCGCGGTCAATAGCCGCTGGAGCCGCTGGTTTCTGAATAGCCAGGCTCAGTACTACCTCCGCACCCGCGGAGAATCGGGGTACCGGTATGGCAGTCAGTGGATGCTTTCCACGGGTCCTGGTGCCTATCTAATTACCAGGGAGAGCTTTACGGTCAGCGTGCAGGCCCTCGTCTCGTACGATGAGGTGGCGCCTGATCGGGTTTTTTCCCATGACGTGAGCAGCACGGGCATGCGTGCTTGGTATCTAGGGCCGGACATCCGGGTCACCGTCGGGGAGCATGCAAGCATCAGCGCCGGAGTTGATCTTCCGATCTCGGTGGACAACCGAGGGTTACAGAATGTCCCGGACTTTCGTTTCCACGGTGGCCTTAGCTGGAGATTTTGATATTCCCGAACACCGGCTCCCTGAGCTGGCAATTCTTCGGCGTCGTAGGGACAAGTGCGTCAGGCTGCTAGTGGGGTTTAACTCTTCATAACAGAGGCCGATTCTATACGTCATAGTGAGCGCGATGACGTATTTGCGAACGATAATCCTGTTTTTCCTGGTCGTTCGTTCGGGCTGGGCTGGACTTCCGGTTTATGAGGGTTTTCCCTACGCCAATGGGAGCCCCCTGGGCGGGCAAGTGCCGGCGGGCGGAGGTTGGACCTGGATTAAGCTCGGAGTTCCTGCCGATCCTGATTTGGTGCTGGGGGCTGGTAACCTTTCCTACATAGGCCTCCCTTCGTCGACGGGACGGAGTTTACGTCCCGCGAACACCAACCTGAGCGGCGCTCGTCTCGTCTGGAATGACTCCGTAGGCAGCGGACCCCTGTTCTATTCCGTTCTGCTTCGGCTCAGTTCCCTGAGCGGTATGGCGGGCGTGTCGACGGTAGCAGGATTCGACTCGATTACCGGCACCAATTTTCCAGCCGCCACCGCTCTCTTCGGCCGCCTGCTCGTCCGTCCGACGGCGGGTGGCTACCAGGTGGGTTTGGGAAGAAACACCAGCGTTCAAGCGAACGCCTCCTGGGCAACAAATGTTCTCACTTCCTCCGACGTGGTTTATGTGGTGGTGGGCTACAACTTCATCCCGGGCAATCTGGATGTGTCGCGGTTGTGGCTGAATCCGGACTCCTCGACGCTGGGAGCCGGGGCAGCCCCCGTTGCCACCTTGACCAATGTGGTCGGAACCCCCGCCTCCCAACTCGGGCTCTCGCTCAACAGTCTCGCTTTGTTTCAAGGTCCCAACGCGCCTGCAGCGACGATCGTTGATGAACTGCGCGTCGCCTCGACCTGGGCCACGGTGACATCCACAACGGGCGCGCCCCCGGCGACGGTGGGTGGTCTCGTGGAGACGCTTTCTTCCTTTCGGAGTCTCAGCACCAACGGGTTTGTCATGGACTCTGATCAGGATTCTCTGCAGGCGGACCCCGCTTACAATCGTGAGGCAGTGAGGGCCGAATCCATCGTGCTATTTCAAAATACCAACACGGCCCAGATTGCCTCGACTTATGTGTTCAGCTATCGATTGCTGGACAGCGCGGGGCTGGTATATCCGATTGCTGCCTTGGGTTCGAACTCGACGAACGCCACTTCCACCTACGATTCGACCAATCAGGTCAATCTCCTCGCTGGCGCGAGCGTCGCGATCACCAATGTGGTGGGGCTTCAGCCACTGCGTCGATTGGTTCCCGGTGAGGCTTATCGGGTGGAGTTTAGTCTGGTGGAACCGGGTGCGGGTGCGACGGGAATTTCGGCCAGCGACATCGCTCGCGTTTACTACCATTTCACCAACACCGTGAGCGCGGACTCGGTGCTCAACGTGATCGGTTCCTTGGACAGTCTCGGGTTGGATCGTGGATTTGCGGTGGTGGGAGGCGCTCAACCCTCTTTCCTCTTCACGGTCGGCGCGACCTTGCGCCGTTACGATTCGTTCTCCGCGGCCTCCCCTGGACCCGCTGCGTCAGTCCCGGTGAACTTTTCTTGGGAACTGCGGCAGGTCCCGGGCGGGAACCTGATTCCGCTGAGGCAAACCCAGCTGAGCACCAATGAGCTGTTGGCTGCCTACCTGGCAGGTTCTCCGCGCCAACCGGTCGTTTCCAGCAAGAGCTATGCGATCAGTGTCGAGCCGGCTAGCGGAGTTCAACTCAGCTCCCTCAGCGCCTACGAGCTCCGAGTGACGATGACACACGCAGAGAGCACGAGTGGTCCGGTGGTAACTGTTACCGATGGGATACAATCGACGGGTGCCCAGACCTTGCTCCACTTCAACGGCCAGCTCCAGTTTGCGACGAGTGCCGGCACCTTCACCTCCATAGCCAATTCGCCATCACCCCTGGGCACTAACAATGCGGGGGTTCAAGCCAATCTCAGGGTATCCGCGGGGAATGGTCAGGTAACGGGAGCACAACCTCCGCTGACTTTTGGCGGAAACACGACGCTTTCGATTCGACTTCTCACCAATGGCACGGCGCAAGTGCTCAGTGGGAGCTACGCCCTCAGCCTAGCCGCGCCGGTGGACAAGGTCGTTCAAGGCTTCGAGTATTCAGTTTCCACCGGACTTTCGTTGGGCGCTGCGGGGCTTCTGGGAACCGTTGAGCTGAGGCTGCCTCAGGGCTTCGGGTATCGGGTGGGTAATGTGGACTCACCGCTCTGTCGCAGTCGAGTCACGTTTACCAACGCTCCCCTCAATGCAGGCAATTTGCGCCCGGCTCAGGATTTGAGTTTCGTTGAGCCCGCGGGGATTTATTCCGCGGAGGAGGGGCGGCCGGTCTGGTTTCAGTCTACCGGTTTCACTTGGAAATCGTCCGCTGGAGTTCTGGAGATTGTCCCGACCGGGGTTTTGTCAGCGCGCGGAGGCGATTATGAAACGCTTCGAGGCAAAACGAACGTGCTCCAAACTCTCAGCTTGGCTGAGAAGCCATCCAACGATCATTACTGGGACTACGTGGATGTGGTGTCCTCGGCGACCGTTCAGATTCGGGCTGACTCGTCTCATCGCGCCCTAGCTACCTACGATGTGCATCTGCGGGAGGGCGGGGGAAGCTTTGAAACGCACTTTCCCTCCGACACCGTGTTGTCCTGGTCGGGCAGGGGGAAGATTTCGATCCGTGATGATCTAGTCGTTCCCGCCACCAGCAATTTGCCTGGCCCTGATGACATCAAGCTCAGCTATGAGCTGACCTGCGCCGACTGCGGAGCCATTCCTATTCTCCCCGGCACGGAGTCGATTACGAACGCCCCGGTGGGTGCATTGCGGTTCACCCCCGATGGCGGGCTCGCTACTCCGACTACTTTCAGCTCTCCCTTTGACCTGCGCTGGGGGAAACACGACGGGTCCGACTATGCTCATCAGGCCTTGGACTTCACCAAGGCTGCCTTTCACATGGCCGGCACCATGCTCGTCGCGGAATCGGTGGAGTTGGACCTGGCACTGCACCCCACGGCGTTGCTGTACGCCTCGGTCGACAGTGCGACGGGAGCGGTGGTGGGGCGTCCTGGCCAGGGTGGTGGAACGGCCCAACTCAACTACGAAGATGGGCTGGGGGATTATGCGGGATTGAACTTCAAGCCCGCTACGAACTCGACGCCGCAGGGGAGAAGTCGCATCGCGAATCAGAACTCAGGACTCTATACTCTGAGCAACGCCGCGAAATATTACGTTCGCCGGGGAGGGGTATTTGGACGGCATGAAGCGATTCCGGGGGCTTTTTCGATCGAAGGTATCTATGGCTACCAGGGATCCATCAGCAATCTCAGCGTGTCGTTCTTGAACGGGAAACCCTTCCAGTCCGCCATCCAGGGCCATATCAACCTGCCATTCCCGGCGGGCATCGATGTGGAGCTGTCGCAGTTGGAACTCAACTGCAGCGGACAGTTGGTCGGCACCCCGGGTGCCACTCGCGATCAGAGGCTCTACCTGAACTACTGGAACACCTGGATCACCATCAACGGGCTGGCCTTTGAGCGTCTGACGGAGACGAGCACCAATGGGTGGAGGATTCTTTTGAACACCTCCTGTGATGCCTCGGACTACCGGCTCACGTTCGATGTGAGCCTCGCCCCCGTCGGGTTCCGTGGCAGTAACTTCACTGGGCGAGTGTTTTTCGAAACCAACGGCACCCTGATCTCCAAGTCCTCCGGATACTTTGGTGCGGATTCGCGCCTAAAGGGGCCAACCACGGTGCGCTTCGATGGGCCGGGCGGCAGCACCTATTCGCTCACACCCGTCTGCGACGGGTATCTCAACAACTACGATAACGCGAAACAGGCCGATTCGGGATGGTTCAACGTGATTGGGGATCTGAACGTTGCCTTCTTTGAGGATATCCCGGTACACCTGCATGTGAGTGGGGGGAGTGCCCAATCCGCGGCGCTCTACCTAATGGGTGGATGGCCCACGTCGGGATTTGCCGACAATTACGGATGGAGGGATGGCAGTGCAGACTTTTTCAACGTCTCCTATTTTGACGAGGCGAACAATGGCAAGCCCGGCGGAACCGTGGCCAGCTATCGCGATCAGACCACCGAGCTTTACAACCCTCGAGCTCAAAAGGTCTGGGCGGAAGTTGTCAAATTCGACTATCCGTTGGTGTGGTCCTCCGCCAGTCGCTCCTTTGCGGGGTTGGCGCCGAAGGTCAAGGACTTGCTGGTTCTCGAAACCCAGAGCCGATTGGAGTACTTGGACAATCAAACCGCCGACCTGACTTTTGGGCTGAAGTACGAAGGTCTGCCGGTCATGAATCTCACCGAGATGTTGCTCGAGGAGAGCGGACTTTCAGCAGCGCTCAGCAAGGTCGTTGAGGCGCAGTTGGGTGTCTTCGACAAGGGCCTGGGTCAATTGGGCGAGATCCTCAACGCGGATCCGAAGGTATTCCTCGATCCCATCTTGGATCAGGTATTGGACCCCATTCTGGATGACCTTTATGACGAGCTCGAGTCGCGCTACGAAGCTGTGTCTCCGTGCTCTTTCGTGACGGAGGCCGATCCTCTCCTGAACGACTATTATCTGACGCGATCCGGAACCGGCTCGAGTGTCGCCTCCGAGTTGAAGACGATGGCGGGTAGGTTTGATGAAGCGCAGAGCGTCATCGGGAAGACCGACGCTTACCTGGCGGATGCGCAGTTTGCGATTGATGCCGTTGCTGGGACGATCACGCGTGATGCCGACGGCGCGTCGATCGGCACCCAGGTGGGGTTCATCACCCAGCAAGGATTGGAACGCGCCACCGGGCGGGAGATGGTCTCGCAGGTGTTGGGTGATCTCGCCGGGGTGGTGGTCGACGCCGGTATCACGGCGATGATCGATGAGTTATTGGGCGACGAAGATCTTCCGCTCGATGAGATCGAGCAGACCTTGGGTGAGCTTCGAGATCAACTGGGTGATCTGCGGAACAGGCTCAAGGCGTCCGGCGACCTGGCTTTGAATCTATCCGCGGTCTTTACCACCGCGGCGGCGGATTTGGATGCCGCGGCCCAGCGCAGCAAGCAGGATGCCTCCGCCTACCTTTCCAGCTTCGTCTGCACCGTGGACGATCCTTTCCTGGATGTAGCCGAAGAGACCTTCAAGACCACCCTGAAGAACCAGATCAAGAATCAGTTTTACGCGACCGGTGTCCCGGCTGCGGTGCAGACCGTCCTGCGTGAAGTGGTCTATGATTTGAACGGACTGTTGGTCGAGGCCGTGAATAGCGCCATCGCCGAGTTGAATCGAGTGGTCGAAAAGGTTCTGGATGAGAACCTAGGTGGACTAGTCGAGCAGCACGCGCCGCTGCTGGGAGATTTGGCCGATGCCTTGGGAGCTGCGGAAATCAAAGGGGCGGCGGTGATCAATGGTGATAGTTTGGAGAGTCTGCGTTTGGACACCCGCTTGCGTATGGCGCTGAATGGCGATCAGAACAACCCGGAGGAGGGCTCGCTCCTGGAATTCGCGGCCTGGTTCCAGATCAAGAACGACAATAACAATGGCAACGACGGCACCTGCACCCTGGGATCGGGGGATGCCACCGAGGTCAGCTTGGGTGCCGATGCGTCCATCCCTGGGTTCCTTACGGATGACTTCCGGCTCGCGTTCGACTTTTTGTTCGGCTTCCAGCCGGACCCCTTCAAGCCCCTTCAGGTGGGCGGCGGATTCGACATTCCGGTGCCGATACCCGTGGCTCCCCCATTTATTCGTCTGACGGGCATCGGCGGCGATGCTTCCTTTGGCGCGAAGGAGAATTACTTCTCCGCGAGCGCGGATGCCAAGCTGATCGAGCTGGTGGACGCTACGGGTGGTTTGATGATTGGGAAGACGTGCTCCTACAAGCCCTTCGAGGGTTGGGCTCCGGAGGCGGAACGGGTGATCGGCGTCAGCACATCGGTCATGGAACGGGATGGTTGGGCCGGGATCTACACCGAGGTGGACATGGGCTTGTCGTTGGGGACCGAGGGCTGCTGGCTGCGCGCGGAGTATGGCGGCAGCGGAGGAGTGGGTTTCCGTTGGGACGACCCGACGGTATTTGGTACGGCCTCAGGATACGTGAGCGGAGATTTCCTGTGTGTGGTGGGTGGGGGCGCTTCGTTTGAGTTGCTGGCGTCCGCCAAGCTGGGTGACATCATGTCCGGTCAGCTTATCGAGGATTTGTTCATGCAAGGATGCGCCACGATAGAAGCCACCATTCTCTTTGTGAAGGTGAGCCCAACGGTCTGTATTACCTACCAGAACGGGATTTTTGACGCGTATGAGAAATAGGCTGATTGTGAGGAGACTCCTCCTCCTTTTTCAGATGGTCGCCGGCGGCCTTTCGATCTGGGCCGCCCCGCTGCCCCAGGAAAAGTGGGTGGCCTCCGCGGGCACCACCTGGCGGGACGCTGCCGGTCGTAACTGGGCCTACTTGCTTTGGCAGGCAGCCGATCCTTCCCAGCTGAAAGGCAAGAGCTTTGCGGTGTACCACAAGCTGGGGGAGGCCAACTCCACCAATGTGTATACCTTGCAGACGGTCGTGAAGCAGCAGGCTGACACTCGGGTCATCGACCCTCTCCTTCAGCGCTCGGTGAACATCGGTCAGAATCTGTCCCAGCTCGAGGACTCCATTGATGGCTTGTTCAACAAGGTAATTCCCGTCGGAACCCTGACCCTGGCTGCCAAGCTTTCCGCGGTCATTCGAGGTGGGGACGATGCCGAACATCTCGCGAGAATGGTACTCTTGGCTCGGCGATATCCGGGTGCGGCCTTGGCCTTGGGCATGGCCTGGACCGAGGTGATGCCTGCCAGTGTGGTGACCTACGAGATTCGCGAGCACGATTTCGCTACCGGACAGGACATTACTGTTCTCGGCCGGCTGACGCTGAATACCGCCATCGCTCCCATTCTCCCCGCTCCGGGTGCCCCGGTGCAGCTGCCGGAGGATCGGGCGCGCGCCGACCTGACGGCCGCGGTGCGTTGGGCCTCACCAGACCCCTTGCGGCGTCTGGCTCCCTTGCAACATGGGTTTAACCTGTATCGTGTCGATGGTGGCCTCGCGGTTTCTCTGGGATGGAACACCGCGCCGCCCGCTCCGGGTGTTCTCGCTTCGATGATGTTGACCAACCCATACGTGCATCGCGTGAATCGTTCACCGATCCTGATTCCCAAGGAGTTTACGGCGGCAGACGTGGCTGATTTTGCCAAAGATGGCGTCACTGTCTTTGCTCAGGATCGCAATGATCGATATGCCGGCGGTCCTGGTTTTCGCGATGGCGATAACGTGTGCTATGTGGTCGCGGCCTCGGATCTCTTGGGTCGTGATGGCAACTACTCGCTCGCAGGCTGCGTGACGATTTGCGATCGGATCCCGCCCCCGATTCCGCGGGGCGTGAAGGTTCAAAACGACTATCGATTTACAGCTGGAGGCGGCACTAAGCACCTAAAACTGAACTGGGATGAAGATCCGCGCGGGGCGTCGAATCGAGTGCGGCGGTACTACATTCATCGATGGAACTCCCGGAGTGAGATGCATTCCAAGACGACCCTGGCTCAGAACCGGGTAGGGGTCGTGGAGTGGGTGCCGGGGACACGATTGGAGTTCGTGGACTTAGGAGTCGGATCTCCTCAACGAGCCAAGGATGAGGGAAAAGTGTACTGGTACACTGTGCATGCCGTGCAGGAGACTGCGTGCGGAGAACTGGTCTCAGGGCCGAGTGCTCCTGCCTATGGCATCCTGAGAGATCGCGTGGGGCCGCGCGCTGAGCCGCCGACGTTAACGATCCGGAATGTGAAGCCCCAGGTGGTTCAGCTCGGCAGTCGCACCATCGAAGGGGATAAGCCGGGTGCGGGACTGGCGCGCTATCGATTTGTCTGCGAACGGGAGTCCAGTGACGTGGCCTGGGCTGAGTTCCTAGTGGTGGACCCGTTGTTGTCACCGTCGCAGTTGTATAGCCTGGGACGCCACTACTTTCATCCGTTGAGCAACCGTGTCTCGGCCGTGATGGTGACCAGCAACTCCCAGGCTGCTCCTACCGTGTACCTCGCTGCTGGTTTGGCGAATGGAGTTTCAGGACCGGCGCAACCCTTCACCTTGAACCGACCTGCCCCGGGAGCTTTGGGATTCGGCACGGAACACCGATTCTCGGCGTCCAGCGTTTGGTCGAACTCGGTGGCTAAGCCGGGCGATACCCACTATCCCCGGCCGCTGCTTTCCTCGCAGCAGGGAACGGCTCCCGTGGTCGGGGTAAGGCTGGATATCCCGCTGGATCCTTCCACCAAGGAATGGCGAGTGTATCGCCGTCTGGATGGTGGTGATGAGGTCCTGCTCGATCACGGTGAGGTCACTAACGACGTCGCGGGACGGGTGGCGCTCGCTGGCACTGCGACCTCCCTGCAATTCACCGACTCTTCCATGCCGATTAACTCGGCCGATGCGAGCTACGCGATCCAGCTGGTCGACAAGCACGGCAATCCTGGGCTTCGTGCCTACTCAACCCCTGTCTTCCTGGCCGGAATGCTGAGTGCACCGACTCTCCTGGCGGTGTGGAGCGTCACGAATGTGACCGCCACAAACTCCGGCAGCGAAATGCAGATCGAGTGGAGCAGCTCCGGCTACGGCGTCACTCGCTATCGAATCTGGATTGGTGATGCCTCCTCCATCCGGCTGATCTCTGGATTTGTGCGGCCGATCACGATTCCGGGTGGAACGTTAAACTCTCCGATCGAGCTGACCTACGAGTATCCTCCGGTCCAACGCCGGGACTTTTACTACAACGGCACCGTCACCAACTTGCCCTGCACGGTCATTGAAACCACCAAGATCGGGAATCGGCTCGGTTACGGACCCACGTTCACGAACATCATCGATCGGACCGGCATGGGTGATCAATACGTGCTGGTCGAGGCTATTGGAGTGGATGGGACCGTCAGCGAAGCCAGCAATGTGCTGCTGCTTCCCGGCACCCAGTGGAAGCTGGGACAGCCCACGGCTTCCGCCTCGGTTCCCTGGCCATCGCTCCCTTTGCCTCCGCTCAACACGACGAACTGGACGGTGAAAGCCCGACGTTTAACCACCGGTAACTATGATGGCGTAGGAGTGCGCATCGGGTTTGCGAACGTGATCGGAGCCACTCCCAACCTTCAACCTCCCGGGGGAAGGTTCGGAGCGATCAGCGGTCAGATGGATCCGCTGAGCCTGTTGCTACGGAATACTGCCACGGGTGAACTGCTCTTTGGGAAGGATACGACGGTCAGCTACACAGGGTCCAGCCTGAGCGTGCCCCGTATTGAACTGAGCGTGCCGCTGCTTTCGGATCGCGGCGCCGGGGTGGTGATGTACCGAGCCCAGAAGCCAAGCGCTCGATGGCCCAACCCGGCCACGGACTTGGTCCAGGTGACTCCCCTGATGGAGGCGATTGCCTACGAATCCAAGGCCTCCGCTCCCGCGTCGTTGGTGTCCAGTCCGCAAGCGGCGATCCATGACCCATTTATCGGAGTCTTCCTGCGGGATCCCACCGAGCCCTTCAGCTATGGTGGATATGGGCCGTACAACCGAGACATCTGCCTGGTGGATACCCAGCCGATGATGGAAGAGGCCATCTATCAGTATTTCCTGGTTCGCCTGGGGCCGAATCGTGAGTTGATCGAGATCATTCCAACCAATGATGTGGAGGTGATGCCGTGAGTTTCCATTCGTGCTGTTGGCAAAGATGGGCCTCTCGGTCTGTTGTTGCCGGGTTCATTTTCGCTTTAGGGGCGGGCTCTTCGTTGGCGCAAGGATCGTGGGTCGAGGAATCCCCGACGGAACTGGCCGGGTCCGCTGACTTTGATGGGGACGGGCGTGTGGACTTGGTGATGGTTGACCGTGCCACGGGAGACTACCGCGTTGGCTTTCTGGAATCGGCCGGTGGGCTGACGTGGATCCCGGCTCGGGGCAGCGGCATCCCAGGCGTGACGGGGATGGCGTTGGGTCCCGTTCGGGATGCGTCGGGATTGACTGGGAGCTTGGTGACCAGCAATCAGGCGAATCTGGCGTTGACGGCTCCGGCGGCGAACCGCATCAACCTCTTCAGCCCCACTCGTTCCGGCACTCCGCAACCCTACTCAGTGTTCCCGTCGGGATATGGACCCTGGGCGGTGGTGGCAGTGCAGGTCGGTGGAGCGGCGGCCAACAGTTGGCAGGATCTGTTCGTTTGCTCCGTCTACAACGAACCGGCAACGCCGGTGCATCTCGGGCTGATGCGCTCGACCGGTAGCAACTTTCTCAGTTTCTCCGATGTCACGAGTCCCGTGCCATTGAGCTTTGCGAACCGAGTTGCCCTCAAGACCGGCGCGCCACTGAACTATGCGGCCGGAATCTTAGGGGGGAGCGGGAGTAGTACGTTGGCGGTTTATGATTCGGGAGCCGGGACTATTGCCTTGGAGGATCAGGTTGCCGGGCTGCCCACGAACACGCTTTATGTCGCGGGGATTTTCAGCGGTTCTCCGCTGGCGACTTTTTTGACTTGGCGTCCAGGGGAAACCCAGGCGGTGATTCGGCCCCTGATCGAGCCGGCGGCCGGCGTCTTCCAATTCCGTCCGGCTCCGCTCGGTCAGCTCAGCTTTGGCTCGAATCGCATCGATCGGCTAGGGGTGATTTCCGGTCCCACCAATCTTCAGCTGACGGCACTGCTCAATGAGGGGGCGATCGGGGCAGTTTACGCCTATGACGGTCAAACCACTCTCCGCTTAATCCAGACCTATCAACCGGTTGCTGGCGAAGCGATCCAGTTTCTCCTCCCCGGCGGAGCAGGCGGCTTGCACGTGGTGTCTGGTGCTGGAGGGGTATCCACTCGGTTTGAAAGCCGCCGATGGGGTGGGAACGGCTACAATCCCGTGATGACCGGTTTCCTACCCTCTGCCCGATCCCGAGGGAATGGCGGAAATGTGGCCCAGTTTCAGTTTGAGCCCTTCGTGACGGAGGAGCCGCGGCTGCTCAGTTTGACGGCTGCCGGAGATTGGTCCTCGGGTCCTGTTTTTGGAGGCAGTCCTAGGACACTGTCGGTTACCAATGAAACGTATGGAGATACTCAGACTGGGTTGAGAAACCCGGTGGGCGTGAACCTCGGGCTCGGCCATGCTTCGGCGGCGTTCGCCTTGGTGAGCCAGCCCAGAAGAGAATTTAGTTTCTCCACCTTCGATCCGCCGCAGGGTGTGTTGGGTTCCGAGGTTCGGATCGATCCCCCGGCAGGGACATTCAACTCGGGGGTTTGTTTCCAACTCACGGCCTCGAACCCCAGCGATGAGCTGTTCTATCGACTGGACGGTGGCGCGTGGACGCGCTTCGTTTCGGGAACCCGTGTTCCACTCTACGCCCAAACCGTCGTTCAATACTTTGGTCGGCCGGCAGGGAATCCAGGAGCTCGATCCGCCATTGCCACTGCGATTTACCGGTTCACCGTGCCGCCTGATAAAATCGATTCCGATGAAGACGGAGTGCCGGATTTCGTCGAGGTGGCCAAGGGGCTGGATCCCAAGGGGGGTGCCGATTCCGACTTGGACGGGTTTCGTGATCTGGATGAGCTGCTTACCGGGACGAACCCCACCAATAAACTGTCCATTCCGCCACCGGGCCATGTTCCCTACACGACCCAGCTGCCGCTTGCGTTGACGGTGACTCCTCAGCCCTACCTGAATCCCGCGCAGGTTTCATCAGTCGCTGGAGCCGAAACCGGGACAGTGGTGCGCGTCAACGGTCTGAACGGAGCGCTCATGGCTTCGGGGAAAGTGGCCAGTTCCCCGATCGCCCCGGGTTTTGTTCAGTTCACCCTGCTAGCTAGCGCCGGAAACCTGATCTCTCTTTCGACGGATGAGCATTTCAATCGTCGCCCGGGGTCGACCAATGATCCGCTGGGACGCGAATTGATCCGCGCCTTTACCCTTCCAGCGGTGGAGCCGGTGACCATTCCCTTCATTCCGGGCAGCGGATCGGCGGAGGTGGAGGCGAATCGGTGGCTGGCGGGAGCGGCGACCTACTTGCTTTCGGGACCCAAGACGATCGTGGGAACTCGAGTGGAGCAGATTGACACCCTCATCGCCGCCTTGCTGGAGCAGAAGGTTGCTTCGATTCTTCAGTCGCAGGGGCAGGGCTGGGCGACCAATGTCACGCTGTTCCCCCAACGTCAGCGGGATTTTGATCGCACCAACCCTCCGACGGAGCTGCTCGTCACACTGGCCAGTCCGCAGGCTTCTAACTCCTGGAGTTTGCCGGGAGTTTTGCAGACGATCGACAGCCTGACACGGACGTCGACGTTGCCGGGAGTGGTCAACTTGCGATTGCTCACGGCGGATCTGTATCGCATCTGCATCGAATCCAACACTCCCACGGAAGCTCCTTACTCGCCGGTGTTGGATCAGCTGCGTTTGCTGTTCTCCGGAGCTGCGCTCAGTTCCAACTATGTGGCGGCCTTGGGAACTGGAACGAACAGAATCCCCTCTGCGCGCCTCGGAGCGCAGGTTTTGGTCAACAGCGCGGGTGCGCGTCCCCGGACGGTGGTCGACCTGAGGGTCCGTGCGGATTCGTTTGGTCCCGCCTGCACGGTACTGCAGGGCAGTTCTGGTCCGGTCAGCCTGGTGAACGCCTTCGGAGAGCCCTTTGGCTTCTCGTCGGCCCTGGAGCTGGTTCCTGATTCTCTGATTCGACTGGAGGCGTTTAGTGATCTTCCGTCCGACACTTGTGCGCCTCAGACGCTGGAGGTGATTGAGCTTCGGTTGGTGTTGATTCCGCGGGCCAACGATCGTGACCTGGATGGAAATCTACTCATCGATTCTTGGGAGCGGTTGTTCCTGGGTGGTACAGTGGGTCATGTGCCGTGGACGGATTCCGATGGCGATGGTTATAGCGACTGGCAGGAGATGGTGGAGGGGACGGATCCAAGCGATGGGTTGGGCCGGCCTTCGGTCCCGCCATTGCCGCTGGGCCCGCCGTCGATCAATATTTCCTTGAATGAGCAGGGGAGAGTTCGGTTGCGGTGGAACTGGCCGAGGGTTTACGCGAGCAAGTTACGATTCGCGATCCGTGCAGCATCCCGTGTGTCGGGAGAGAGTTTCCGGGATGTGGTGACCAGCGCGCTGAACTCGGGCGATGAGTTTGAGGTTAACCTCGAGGCTCCCAGTTCGGTAGCTGAGTTCTACATCGTGACCTTGACGAACGCGGAGGAGTGAGGGGCGGGATTCATCTCGGTTCGGCCCGAAGTGAACCACGGATTTCACGGATGACACGGATTTCGAAACGGATCCCCGAGTCGATGGGTGACGGCCAGCTGGGCCTATGGACTGCGGAGACACGTCTCCGCTTTTCCTGCGCCCCCTCCCATCCTACTAGGGTAGGGAGAGACTTGATCGAAGAGCGATCCGATTCAGTTTATAGTTCAGATCTCGTCGAGCCCACAAAGGCCCCAGGTTCCGCTCAAGTCGAAGGGCTACCCCGATGAGGGCATCCCGACATCGATGAACCTTCGTGGCTCCTCGCCGCGGCTACTTTGAAGCTTCCCACACCTTGGGCCTTTATGGGCTCGAGCAGAGTCTCGCCCTACCTGAGTGAGAGTCAGCGACCCACGGAGCTTCGCAATCACCACTTCAATTTGTCAGGCAGGTATTCCGCGACCAGATCTCGGTAGTAGGGAGTGAGCTCCTTCACGTTGGGCATTCGATCCCCTTTGGAATAGAGGTCGAAGGGATTGAAGGCTTTGACCCATTTCAACATCGATCGGTCCTGATCGTTGAGCATCCACAGATATTCGTTCTCGCGATGCAAAGGATAGAAGGAGTGATAGCGAATGATGTAGTGACTCTCGAGCGGGAGATAGGGCCGCATCACATAGTAGAGATATTCATCGTGTCCCCAGGACATGAGAACTTTGTCCAACCCGCAACCCGGGGTGTAGATTCCGTGGGGAGTGTTGTAGCGAGGGTCCTGGGAGTCTGGATTTTCGCTGAAGAACTCGGAGAAGACGATTTTTTCGGAGAAGCGGCAACCGACCGGGAAGGTGTCTCCGACCACCGACCACTGCGGTTCCTTATGGCAGCAGAGGATCTTGCCAAGATCGTGGATAAAGCAGGTCAGGACAAACCAGCTGGGCATCCCCGCCTCGCGGGCGGCTTCGCCGGACTGCATGGCGTGCATCAGTTGGGAGTTTTCGGTGTCTGGATCGCTGTCGTCCACGATGGTGTCCAACAGTTCAATCGCTTCCCAAACACTCATCTCGCCCTTGTTAAGCGGGCTGAATTCGGCCTGCTTCCTGCGCACAAAGTCGACTGTTTGAAGCCGGTGGTTCTGCTGATAGAACTCTTTCACCCCGGCGCGGGCCTCGGCACGATAGTCGCGATAACCCTCCCGCTTTTGAAGGGTATTCTGGTTTTTAAGAGGACCGGGCTGGTCAGGGAGGGGATTCGGATACCGCTTCTCCATGAAGCTTTCCCAATCTTCGAAGCCGGAGAGCGGGTTCTGCGAAGCCGATCGAACGTCAGGGGTGCTTTTCATTGGAAAATCAACCCACTTCGGCCCCCAGGTGGCCATCCCATTCTTGGCAAAAACTAAGGACTATTTGCCCTTGCCGTAACGTTGCGTCACAAAATAGTCGAGGGCGTTCAGCTGTTCAGGAGAGAGCTTCCCGGCCAGGGAGCAAAGATCCTTTTCCTTGGCGAGCTTGGCTGGTAGCAGCGATTGCAGGTCGGTCAGTTTGGCCTTTTGAGCACTCGCATCGCCCTGGCCTGAATTGACCTTGCCGGCAAAAATTCGCTGACCGAGGCTAAATTTCTCCCGGTCGACCTGGCTCTTCTCGACGCCGGTCCTAGGCAGGGCCATCCGGGCGGAATAGCCACCGGAAGCTTGCGCCGAGTTCATGATTCCTAAGTAAGAGAAGCTGAGAGTCAGAGTCAGGAGATATCCGATTTTCTTCATGGCGTACATGCACTTGTTGTTGGTTCGTCCGTTGACCGCAATTACTGCTACACGCGGGCTTGTGGCTTGAAAAGCCAGAAGCGGCTCCGGTGCTTTTCTTAAAGCATCCGGTCGTGGTGCCCTAGGTAAGCAGGCTTTGTGCCCTGGGTAGTGGTGGGACCTTTTTGCCTGGTCGGTTCGACCGTTTGCAGCTGGCTGAGAACGACCGGGAGTCGGGCTCCCCAACAAGTCGCTTGAACATTCCTTGAGCGCGAGTAGTCTAGAACTAGTCCTCGTAGACACATGAGTTTCTATCCGCGCCATTTTGTCGACTTCGGCCGCCGCCAGCTCTTGGCTGCGTTTTGGCTAGTGGTGTACTTGTGGATGGGGACGCCCTTGGCCCCGGTGACGGCCGCGGTGATTGCTTGTCTGGACGGAGAACACGGAGTGCAGATTTCCTCGCATCAGGGGGGAACCAAAGTCGTGCTTCGTCATGCGGGTCCGACTTTGCGGGGGCATGCGCACCGACTGGTTTCCACGGCATTGGTCTGGCTGGCGGATGGATCCCCGACCGCGACATCCGATCACGTGCTCAGTTTCCAAAAGGCACAGATTGCGAATTTCCGAGACTTCATCGAATCGATGAGTGTTCGAGTTCCGACGGGCACTTGCCTGCCTTCGGTTGCCCCTTTGGTCGGGTTGTTAGCGGGTTTCACATCCCTGGAAACGCCGCTGCTGGCGATCCCTCCCCCCTCCTGGTCGGTCAGCGTCGTTCGGTCCACGGTCTTCCTCATTTGATCCTTCTTGAGCCTGAGCGGTCCGCCTAACGGCGATTCGTTCGGGTTTTTTTGTGTCCGGATGTCGCCGCGTTGGCGGCATCACTTCGATACCTGACCCCGTTTGTTGAACCTGATCCCGTGTTTTGATCTATGATGAAGTCCATTTTGACCCCACTTGTTTTGATTGCTATCGCGGCCAGCCTGGCCGCCGGAGCCTCCACCAATGCCCTGCCACCCTCACCCAGCTCGCTCGTGGAGTTGGCGTTGAAGCAGAATCCTGAACTTCGGTTTTACGAAGCCGAGGTAGGTGCGGCGCGATCGATGAAGCGAACGGCGGGCCGGCTGGCGCCGCCGGAGGTGACCGGCAGCCTGGGACAGAAGCAGGCGCACGAGCGAGGTGGACGATTCACGGGGGAGGGGGTCGCTTGGAGCGTGGGGGTTAGCCAAGCGTTTGAGTGGCCCGGACGTCTCGGGCTGAGGAAAGCGATTGCGAACCAGGATGTGGCCCTGGCGGAGCTTGGGTTGGCTCGGTTTCGCAACGCCTTGGCGGCGCGGGTACGGGGTGAAGCCCATGCGTTGGCCGCCTCGCAGGAGAAGGCGCGAGTGGCTCGGGAGGTTGCCGACCGCTACCGAGCCCTTAGGGAGGTGTTGGTTCAACGTGATCCGTCGGGAGTTACTCCTCAGCTTGAGTTGCGGATTCTGGAGGCGACCGAGGTCAGCCTTCGACGGCGGGCCACCGAGTCCGGCTTGAGCGCGGAGGATGCCCGCCTGACCTTGAATCGCTTGTTGGGTCGCCCGTTGGAGGAGGAACTCACCGTGGTTTTGTCGGACACTCCGCGTCCAGCGGCACCGCGGCTCTCTGACCTTTTGGCCGCCGCTCAGACCAATAACTTCGAGTTGCGGCTCCGCGAGGTGGAGTTGGAGCAGCAAGGTTTTCGTCTGGAGCTGGCTCGCAATGAGCGTTGGCCCTCGGTTCGGCTGGGTCCGGAGTTCAGCGAGGAAACCGCGGGAGGGAAGGACCGCATGATCGGGGTGGGGATCTCCTTTCCGCTTCCCCTGTGGAGAAACAACAGCTCGAACATCGGGGCCGCGCGGGCCCGCGAAATTCAGGCTGAGACGCTGCTGGATCTGGCGCGTCGCGATGTGGAAAGACGGGTCATCTCCGCCAGCCGCGCCTATGGGGCACGATTGGATGAAATAGCGCAGTGGCGCCCCGATTCCGTCCAGCACTTCGCCCAGGCGGCGGAACTGGCCGATCGCCACTATCGCATGGCGGCCGTTCCGGCCACCACCTATGTCGAGCTGCAAAAGCAGTATCTCGAAGCCGTGGAAAGTCTGCTGGACACCCGGCGTGAGTTTAGCGCCGCGGCGGCCGAACTTGAGGAGCTTACGGGAGTGAGCTTGCTGGGGCTTCGCTGAAGCAGCCCAGACTGCGTCAAAACCCTTTCCAATGTAACTGACATGATCGATCGCATTCTTGAATTCTCCATGCGCCAGCGCGGGGTTGTGCTTCTGCTGACCTGCGCCTTGTTTGCCGGTGGCCTCTGGTCGGCCTTTCAGCTGCCTATTGACGCCGTGCCGGACCTGACCGGGGTCCAAGTCCAAATCAACACCGAGGTTCCCGTCATGGCCCCCGAGGAATCGGAAAAAGCCGTTACCCGGGCCATCGAGCTGGAGATGCAGGGTCTGCCCGGCGTGAGCGACATGCGGTCGCTCACCAAATTCGGCTTATCGCAGGTGACTCTGACCTTCGATGAAGGCACTGATATTTATCGGGCTCGCCAGTTGGTCGGGGAACGCTTGACCTCGGTGGTGGACTCTCTTCCGGAGGGCGTGGCACCGCAGCTGGCTCCCATCAGCACCGGCTTGGGAGAGATCTTCTATTACACCCTGCATTGGAAGTCCGATGCCTCGGCCCGGCCGGCAGACGAGCAACAGGCACTCATGGAACTTTATGATGCGCAGGAATACGTCGTGAAGCCCCTCCTGCGTCAGGTTGCGGGGGTGGCTGAGATCAACTCGAACGGAGGTCACCAGCGTCAGGTGCTCGTGGAGCCTGATCTAGCCGCGCTGAGCAATGCCGGAATGACCGTCTCCGATCTGGCGGATGTCATCCGCGGCAATGTTGAGAATGCGGGCGGCGGGATCGTGAGCAAGAACGGCAAGCAATTAACCATTCGCGCGGTGGGACGGGTGGGCTCTCCGGAGGAGATCGCAGAGCTTCCGGTGAAGTTCGGAGCTGCCATCACGCCGCTCCGGGTCAAGGATCTGGCGCGGGTGGCAGTCGGGGCGAAGTATCGCACGGGGGCGGCGACGATGGACGGCCAGGAGGTGGTGCTGGGCACGGTGATGATGCTCTCCGGACGGAACGCCCGAGTGGTATGTCAGGACGTGCTGCCACGGCTTGAGGGCGTTCGCGAGAAGTTGCCGAGCGGCATGGAATTGACCACCGTGTACGATCGGTCAGAGTTGGTGGACCGGACCATCGACACGGTAAAGCGAAACCTGTTTGAGGGCGCCGTTCTCGTCGTGGTCGTGCTGATGGCTCTTCTCGGGAACTGGCGCGCTGCTCTGATTGTGGCGCTGGCCATCCCGCTTTCCTTTCTTTTCGCCATCTCGGGCATGGTTCGGTACGAGATCTCGGGAAACCTGATGAGTCTCGGTGCCGTCGATTTTGGTCTGATCATCGACGGTGCGGTGGTGATGGTGGAGAACATTGTTCGCCAGCTGGCCCATCGACAGAAACATCTGGGTCGTGTGCTCACCGCGGAGGAACGATCCCATACCGTTCTAAGCGCGAGCAAGCAAGTGGCCAATCCCATGTTTTTCGGAGTGCTGATCATCACATTGGTGTACGTTCCTATATTGGCCTTGACTGGAATTGAGGGGAAAATGTTCCGCCCAATGGCTCTGACCGTGATGTTGGCGCTGGGCGGCGCGCTACTTCTGGCGCTCAGTCTTATGCCGGTGCTCTGCAGCTATGTGTTGGTCGGGAGGGTGGAAGAAAAAGAAAACATTCTGATGCGCCTGGCACGGTCCGCCTATCGGACGAGCCTGGTTCACGCCCTGCGCCTGCGTTGGTTGACGGTGGGTGGGGCGATGGCATTGTTCGCGGGCGCGATCCTCCTGTATGGGAGATTGGGTGCGGAGTTTGTGCCCAAGCTGGACGAAGGCGCCATCACGGCGATGGTCTATCGCGAGGTGGGAATGAGTTTGGAGGAATCCTTGGCACGGGAGCTGAAGGTGGAGCGGATTATTCTCGAGCAATTTCCCGAAGTGACTCGGGTTTTTTCTCGGATCGGCACCAGCGAAGTGGCGACGGACCCGATGGCCCCCAATGAGAATGATCTCTACGTTTTCTATCGACCGCTACGGGAATGGTCTCGCCAACAGGGCCGGCCGCAAAACAAGCGGGAACTCTGCGAGATGATCGAGAAGGCAGTAAACGCCCAGGTGCCCGGACACGAGTTTGAGTTTGCTCAACCCATCGAGATGCGATTCAACGAGATGCTGGAGGGAAGCAAGGCGGAGCTGTCGATGAAGATCTACGGGGCTGACTACGACGTTCTGGAGCGCTTGGCGGAGCAGTCCAAAGCGATTATCGGGGCTGTGCCGGGTGGTGAGGCGACCTTGGAGGTGAACGGGCGCAACTCCACCTTGGTGCTCAACGTGAGACGGGGCGAGCTCGCGCGAAGAAACCTAGCATCCTCGGAGGTGAATCGCGCGGTCTCGGTTGCGCTCGGGGGGGAGACAGTGGGAACCATGATCGAAGGGAATCGACGCCGCGACATTGTGGTTCGCCTTCCCGATGACCAGCGATCCGACATCGACAAGATTCGTGCGGTCCCCGTGCGTGTGGGCGAGTATGGGTTGGTACCCCTGGGAAAAATCGTGGAGGTGACAACCG
Source organism: Verrucomicrobiales bacterium (assembly GCA_016793885.1). Classification (NCBI taxonomy): domain Bacteria; kingdom Pseudomonadati; phylum Verrucomicrobiota; class Verrucomicrobiia; order Verrucomicrobiales; species Verrucomicrobiales bacterium. Next base: position 73,006 of record JAEUHE010000031.1, on the reverse strand, counting down.
TCAAAACCGTGGAACCCATCGGTCACGAGAACGCCCAGCGTCGGGTGGCACTCATGGTCAACGTGAAGGGTCGTGACATGGAGGGCTTCGTGCACGAATGCGTGGCTCGCATCAAGGAGCAGGTTCAGTTTCCCGGTGGATACACTTTCGAGTTTGGAGGTCAGTTCGAGAACCTTCAGAAGGCCCGTGCCCGACTTTTAGTCGTGGTGCCCGCCGCACTTGTGCTGATCCTGGTGCTGATCTTTGCCGCGTTTCGCAGCCTGCGGCAGACCTTTTTGATCGCCACGGGAATCCCCCTGGCTTTGACCGGCGGGATTGTGGCGCTCTGGCTGCGGGGCATGCCCTTCAGCATCACTGCCGCCGTGGGGTTTATCGCGCTCAGCGGCGTGGCGGTGCTCAATGGCTTGGTGATGATCACCTACTTCAATCAGCTTCGGGAAGAGGGCCTCGAGCTGCTGGAGGCCGTCATGGAGGGGGCCCTGACGCGGCTGCGGCCCGTCATCATGACTGCCGCTGTGGCGGCGCTGGGATTCGTTCCGATGGCAATTGCCACCGGGGCTGGCGCGGAGGTTCAGCGTCCGCTTGCGACAGTGGTGATCGGAGGGATTTTGAGTTCGACGTTTCTCACCTTGGTCCTCCTGCCAGTGCTCTACGCCTGGTTTGAGAGGCGGCCCGACTCCGACGCGGACGCGTCCGAAGCCTCGAGGTTGCGTCGATCCCCCCCTCGGGAGCGACGGCCAAGCTTCCAGGCTGTCACTCCGTCAAGTTCTGCGGGCACCCGTGCCGACTCGGCGGCCGAAGGATTGGTTGAGTGATGCCTTTGAATCGAAGCTCCTCTCCGCGAGTGCATCGGCTAAACTGGCTCTAGGTTGAGTGCAGCCCGCTCCGAGCTCATCTCCACCGCAGTTCCGGCGGGATCATCCAGCGCGAGTCGGACTGCCCGGCTGAACTCCGCGATCTCGAGCGGTTTTTGCAGAACGGCGCGAAAGCCCATGCGACGAGCCTTCTCGGTCGTTAGCCCTGCTCCATATCCCGTGCAGATGAGCATGGGCACGTCGGCGCGGAGTTCTCGCATGGAGAGAGCAAGGTCCACCCCGGAGGTGCCCGGCATGGAGTAGTCCGTGATGACCAAGTCGAAACTTCTCGGCGAGGCGCGGAATAGATCCAGCGCCTCATTGGGGTTGAGGAACGCGTGCACCTGATATCCGGAACGCCTCAGTACCCACTCTCCCAGTTTGAGCAGAGAAGGTTCATCATCGATGAGCAGGATTCGCTCCGAACCCGGCACGAACGGATTCGATGAGGGTGAGCTTGGGCTAGAGAAAGTTTCAGGAACCGCATGGGTCGCGGGCAGGTGGATAGTGAAGCGCGTTCCGGAGCCAAGGTGGCTCGCAACGTGGATGGTGCCATCGTGGGCTTGAACGATGCCGTGGACCACTGATAGCCCAAGACCTGTGCCTTCGCCCGGACCTTTGGTGGTGAAGAACGGCTCGAAGACCCGATCCAGCAGCGCTGGTTCGATGCCCGGGCCGTTGTCCTCCACGGACAGCTCGACGTAGTTGCCTGGTGAGAGTTCTGGATTCTGGAGAAGACCGGCCGTCCTGACCTGGCGCTCGCGGAGCACGATGCTTACCCGACCCTTGCGGTCGCCGATGGCCTGGGCTGCATTGGTGGCCAGATTGACTACGATCTGCTGAATCAGGGTGCTGTTACCGTAGATGGTCGGCACCGGCGAGTGGATGTTCAGGGAGACCTCGATCGAGGCCGGCAGAGTCGAGCGAAGCAAATTCAGCGTTTCCCCAAGGATGCTCTCCGGATGAAGTAGGGTGCGCTGGAACTCCTCACGCCGGCTGAAGGTCAGGATCTGGCGCACGAGTTCCTTGGCGCGGTGGCTGGCTTGCAGCACGTGTCCGAGGCAGTCGGACGCCTCCGCGTTGAGATCGAGAAGATGATGACGAGCCAGTTCGCTTTGGCCGATGATGATCCCCAGCATGTTATTGAAATCGTGGGCGATCCCCCCGGCCAGGGTTCCGATGGCTTCCATCTTCTGGGACTGCCGAAGTTGAACCTCCAGGTTTCTTCGAGCCTGGTCGGCCTCCTTGCGCTCGGTCACGTCGCGCAGGTTGGAAACAATCGCCTTTAGATTGGGGTCCTGCAGCCGGTTGGTGTCGGACATCTGAATCCAGCGGCAGGCGCCGTCCTGGTGACGTGCCCGAAGTTCAATCTCGGCGTGGGCCTCCGGCTCCAGCAAGAGTTGGTGGTAGTGGTCTTCCGCGGCTGGCTGATCTTCGGGCCAGAGCAATGTCACCAAGCGGCGGCCGACGATGTCCTGGGGCGAATACCCCAAAATTCGCTGCACCCCGGGACTCACATAGGTGCAGGTCATCTCGTGGTTTGCCATGACGATGCATTCGAACGAGTGCTCGATGGCCGAGCGGAAGCGGGCCTCGGCGGATCGGATCGCCTCCAGGGCCCGGGCCCGCTCCATCTCGACGCCCGCAACCTCGGCGAACAGCCTGAGGATCGGCTCGTTCTCGGGAGAAACCTGGAGCGGGGCGTCGTGGACGATGGCCAGCAGTCCGATGGGCTGCTCCTGGCTGTCGCGCACCGCGATTCCAAAGTAGCTTTCGGCTCCAAGTTTGCTCAGTAGTTCATCCTTGGGAAAACGCTCGGGGAGGCGGCTCGCAACCAGTTTGATGCCTTCCTTGAAAACCTCGGCGCAGGGTGTGTCGTTGATCTGTTTCCTAAAATTGGCCTCCGTTTTTCCGCCCAGACAAACGCCCAGCGTCGCCACCTCCCCAGAGTCCTTGTTGGGCTTCTCGGCCACCAGGGCGATTTTGGTTTGGAAAATCTCGGCGAGACTTCGTGCGAGTCGGGTGAAGAAGGTGTCCCCTGGATTGAGCGAGCGTCGCGACACCAGGGCTCTCAGGGCATCCTCCGTGCGTTTTCTGCGGGTGATGTCGTGGCAGAAAGCCAACAGCGAATCCTCCCCTTTGACCATGATGTTCTCGACCGAGGTGAGCATGGTCAGATACCGGCCGAACTTATCTCGGTAGCTGCATTCGAGATCGCGGATGGCTCGTCCAGCCTCCGCGGTTTCGATGATCAGCCTGCGTTTGGAGAGGTCGACATAGAAACCCATCTCGAGGGAGGTCTTTCCGATCGTTTCCTCGCGGGTGTAGCCCATCACTTCGGTGTAACGATTGTTGACATCGATGATGCGGTGATCCGAGCGGCGGGTAATGACAATGATCGCGGGGCTGGCATGGAATGCGCGGGCGAAGCGTTCCTCGCTTTCGCGCAGGGCATTCTCCGCCGTTCGGTTTTCGGTCACGTCCCGTACCACCCCGGTGACGCGGGTTGCCCGCCGCAATCCCCCCTCATTGGAAAAAAAGGTCTGCGACCGGGCGGCCAGCCAGCGGATGCTCCCATTCGGGAGGATGACCCGACATTCCTTCAGGAAGACACCATCACCTTTGGGATCGCGTGCTCGTCCGGCGGCCGCGGCCACCAGTTGGATGTCTTGCGGGTGGATAAGGTGGGCGATCTGATTCGCCTCCAGAGGAATCTCCGCCTCCAGCCCGAGGAGCCGCTTGAGAGTCGACGAGAGATGCAGTCGGCCGTTGACCAGGTCATTGTCGAATACTCCGCAGTCCGTGGATTCCAACGCCAGTCGGAGTCGCTCCTCGCGAATGACCAGGTCCTCCTCGATTCGCTTCCGATCCGTGATGTCGGTCATCACGCCGCGCACAATTCGAGAACCGTCGGGGCGGGTGGTGCAGGTTACGAGATCGTCGATCCAGACGGATTCTCCCCGGGCGTCGAGCATGCGGTATTGGATGCGATGGCTCCGCCCCGCCGCGATTTCGGTGGCGCTGACGGCCTGGGCGTGTTCGCGATCCTCGGGATGCAAGTGCGTGCGCCAAAAGTCGGGCTGGGTCCAATCCCCCAGCGGATATCCGAGCCGCGCGGCCTGTGGGGAAACGTATTTACAATGCTTGGCGGTGGGGTCGTGTTCCCACAGGATCACGTCGGTGCTTTCCACCAGCGTCCGGAAGCGTGCTTCGCTGGATTGGTGCTCGGCGGTTCGCTCGATGATTCGCTTCTCGAGTTCAGAGTTGAGCTTCCGGAGGGCGATTTCCGCATCAGCCGCCCGGCGGTTGGAAGCGCGCAGACCGCGGTGCGCCAACCCGAGGGCCACCAGACCAATGGCGAGCGCTGCGGAGAGGAGACTGACGACCAGGAGGGTGAGATGCAGAGGCCAGGGTGGCGGCGTCAACACGATCAGGTCCTGCTCGTCGGCCACCAGGATACGGGCTACGGGTCCCTCCGACGTGCTCGAGGTGATCAGGCGGAGAGTGCCGGAGACCTGAAGTCGCATCCCGCTTTGGAGGTGAGAAAGGAGCCCGTTGGGGTTGAACCGCAGTTGGACTTCAAAGCTCTTGCCCTGATCACGCATCACCAACAGCCAGCCATCCGGTTCCGGGCTGCTGTGAAGAAACTCACCCTCCACCCGAACCTGCTGGCCGTAGCGGCTCCACTCCGAGAGTTCCCGTGCCGGCATTGGCGTGGGGATGGGGAGAGTGCCTGGCGTCCGCGAAAGAAGTTGGACCAGTTGTAGCTGTGTCTCCCGGGCTGATGGGATGACGAGGGCGGTGAGTTCCACCGCCTCGCGTCGGGCCAGGCGTAACCCAGCGGGGGCGTGAACATGCACTCCGTTCTCGGAGTTGACCAGGTAGATGCCGTTGGTCTCGGCCAGGCTGACCACGCCCTGGACTCGAACCAGGGTGTTCTCTTGCGGACCGGTGTTCGTCGAGAAGTGATGAAGGGGGGTAGTTGGCAGCGCTGCCAGCATTTGGGCGGCGCTTTTCAAGACTTTGAACTGCTCGGGGCGCGCCAGCTGGATCATGACCCTGTTCACTCGACGCTGTGCGTCTGCGGTGGGCCCAAAAACACCCTCCACCTCGACCCAGGCGCTCGGTTGAGGCTTCGCATCGAGGACGTCATTGCCCAAGATTCGAACCTCCACGGGAAGGCCCTCACTGATCAGCTGGATCGCTGTGAGTGGCAGAGGATTGGTGACGGATGTTACGGAGCTGATGTATCCCCGTACCCTTACCAAACCGGCATCATGCTGTCCCCGCCAAAGCTCGGCCGCTCTGGCCGGGCGGGCGGGCGGCCAGACATCCGACTTGCCGAGCACTTCCATTCGATGAAGGTTGACGTAGGGCAGAAAAGATCCATTGGCCGCCAGGCCATGCACCACCAGTCGGGTCCCGGGCTCAGGAATCTTGTCGGATATCAAAGGATCACAGAAGATACCTCCGGTGTCATCTTGCAGGAAGAGGATCCTCCAGGCGGGATGTGAGAAGCTGACGGTTCCTTCAATTCGGACCGGAGGCGAAAGGTCCGCCTCTGCTTTGGACAGGCTCTGGACCGAGGCCGTGGTCGTCAGGATGTGGGACGGCCCTTGAGTGGTGAGTTCTTGGGCGGAAGTGGCCACGGCTAGAAGAATCGCCAGGGAGATCACCGTCGCGGCGATGAGTGAGATTCTAGCCGTCATAGAGCAAAATAGATTCGGTTTCCGACTGAATTGGGCATCGCGAGAGTAGTCGTTTAGGGCCTTCGAGGACAAGCAGAACTGCGAGCCGGCAGGGACAGCCCTTGACGCTGGCCGGTAGGTTCCTACAATCGCCCCACTTAATACCGATTTTATGGCCGCAAAATCTCAAGCTCCCACGAACAACTTTACCTCGGTTCTGCAGGAATCTAGGAAATTTAAGCCGTCCAAATCCTTCTCCAAGGCCGCGCACATCGGATCTGAGGCCGCTTATGAAAAGCTCTACCGCGAATCGATCAAGTCTCCGGACAAGTTCTGGGGTCGGATGGCCAAGCAGGAACTGGTGTGGAGCAAGTCCTTCAAAAAGGTGCTGCAGTGGAAGGAGCCGTTTGCGAAATGGTTTGTAGGTGGCCAGCTGAACGTGAGCGTCAACTGCCTCGATCGGCATCTGGACACCCCGACGGCCAACAAGGCTGCCCTCATTTGGGAAGGGGAACCGGCAGCGGACGGTAAGCCCGGCGAAGAACGGGTGTTGACCTATCGGCAGCTGCATCGGGAGGTTTGTCGTTTCGCCAATGTGCTGAAGCGGCACGGAATGAAGGCCGGCGATCGGGTGATCATTTATCTACCGATGATTCCGGAAGCGGCCATCGCAATGCTCGCCTGCACGCGCATCGGGGTGGTCCACTCGGTGGTTTTCGGCGGCTTCAGCGCTCAGTCGGTCGCGGATCGCGTTCAGGATTGTGGCGCCAAAATGGTGATCACTTCGGACGGCGGGTTTCGTCGTGGTTCCGTGGTTCCCCTGAAGAAGAATGTCGACGATGCGCTCCTCCTGAAGGACGCGCAAGGTCAGCGCTTGGCGAAGACGATCGAAAAAGTGATTGTGGTGCGCCGCACTGCCCAGGAAGTTCACTTCCAAGAAGGTCGTGACTACTGGTGGCATCGGGAATTGGAGTATGTGAACTCGGTTTGTCCCGCGGAGAAAATGGACAGTGAAGCGCCACTGTTCATTCTCTACACCAGCGGTTCCACCGGCAAGCCCAAGGGGATTCTCCACTCCACGGCAGGCTACCTGCTAGGCTCCAAACTGACCACTCGGTATGTCTTCGATTTGAAGGACACCGATGTGTATTGGTGCACTGCAGATATCGGCTGGGTGACGGGACACAGCTATGTCGTTTATGGACCGCTGGCGAATGGCGCGACCAGCTTGATGTATGAGGGCGCTCCAAACCATCCGGAGCCGGATCGCTTCTGGCGGATCATTGAGAAGTATCGGGTCTCCGTCTTGTATACGGCGCCGACGGCGATTCGCGCCTTCATGAAGTGGGGCGATGAGTGGCCGGCGAAACACGATCTGAGTTCGTTGCGCCTGCTCGGTAGCGTCGGCGAGCCGATCAACCCTGAGGCCTGGATGTGGTATCATGAGGTGATCGGCAAGAAGCGCTGTCCGATCGTTGACACGTGGTGGCAGACGGAGACCGGTAGCATTTTGATCACGCCTTTGCCGGGGGTGACCCCCACCAAGCCAGGTTCAGCAACCCGGCCGTTTTTCGGGATTCTGCCGGAAGTGGTGGATGACCAGGGCAAGGCAGTTGCCCGGAACAGCGGCGGCAAATTGGTCATTCGTAAGCCCTGGCCCAGCATGTTGCGCGGGCTTTGGGGAGATCCTCAGCGCTACAAAGAAGTGTATTGGACTGAGGTGAAAGGCTCGTATTTCACGGGCGACGGATGTCGCCAGGACAAGGATGGATACTTCTGGATCGTCGGTCGCATCGACGATGTTCTCAACGTAGCCGGCCACCGTATCGGCACTGCGGAGGTGGAAAGCGCGCTGGTGAGTCATATCTCCGTTGCCGAGGCCGCGGTGGTGGGACGTCCCGACCAGCTCAAAGGTCAGGCGCTGGTAGCTTTCGTCACTTTGAAAACGGGCGTGATTGCCCGGCCTGAGTTGCGCGAGGAGCTGCGACAACACGTCGGGAAGGAGATTGGTCCGGTGGCGAAGCCCGATGACATCCGCTTCGCCGAGGCGCTTCCGAAGACCCGTTCTGGAAAAATCATGCGTCGCTTGCTGAAGCAGGTCGCTGCGGGCGTCGAGATCAAGGGGGATACGACCACCCTGGAGGATCTCAGCGTGCTCGCGAAATTGGGGTCTGCGGACGACTAACTTAAGCAGGCGGGGCTGAGGGTGACTGGCATACCCTCGGCCCGGCGGTCAGGTGAGTCCATCCCGACTGGTTTCGCATGAACGGGGCATCAGTGGCACCGCAGAGACGGGAAGGGGCGCAGAGAAGACCAGTGCCAGACGGCTGTGGAGTTGAACCGCCAAGGACGCAAAGGACGCGATGTCCGAGGGGGCTCGGAGAAGATCCGCTCGGGCGATGCTGCCGCCTTTCACAAGAGCCGTGCCATAGCCTCGACGGTGGTTGCTCCTAGCGAGGCTGTCCAATCGGGCTGTTGAGCTCGATGAGGTTGCCTTCCGGATCCAGCAAATGGGCGGTTCGAACACCCCAATGCGGCCGGTCTTCCGGGGCGGTCAGGAATTCCAGACCCGACTCTTTCATGCTGACGTACACGGCGTCGATATCCTCCACCGAAAGCACCACCACAGGACGCTGTAGCGGGAGTGCTTGATCGTGGGGCGCGCTGACCTGGAGGGCTTCCGCCATGAAATCCCGGTGGAAGAGCGCGAGCACAGCCGCGCCGGTGTCGAGTTCCGCGTAGATTCCCTCCTCCTGAAATCGAACTCCCAGGCCCAGACGATTGCGGTAGAACTCCAGGGACTGTTCAAAGTCGCTGACCAACAGACGCATGTGGGAAAGCCGGAATCGGCGAGTTGGAGGCGGGGGGGAGGCCGGGTTCCCATCGGCCGGCTGCCCGATCAGTTCTCGTCGCTTGTGCAGGCAATAGGTGATGAACTCCTCCTCGGAGATGAACCGGCTCACGGCCTTGGGCAGCTGATCATAGACTGCGCCGAAGGCTTTCTCCATCAGCTCATCATTTTCGAGGGCGGAATTGGCCATCAGGAAGGGCTTCGTCTCCACGAGTTTGCCGGCCAGATCCTTGACGACAGGGGTGTAATCGGCCAGGAGACGGGCGGTTGCCTCGTGCGATCGGGCGGAACCTTGGGCGGCCAGGCTGCGCGCCCCTTCCGCGAGTTTGGCCGTGCCCCGCGCCAGAAGGCCGGCAGCCTCGGCCATGGCGTTCTTGGCTTCGCGCTTCCAGACCGAGGTGGCATCGGCTTGCACCCGAAGTTGGGGAAGGAGATGGATGGGGCGCCAGTCCGTCATTCCCGTTTCCCAGTAGTCGTCCTCGGGACGGAGGAAGCCCGAGTCCACGAGTTCGGCTAATTCTTCGATGGGAACTCGCCCGAGCGGTTCCCCGTTTCGCGCCAAATGTATCCAACGTTCTGACATGATTTAGGGACCAACGTAGTGCCGGGAAGCCCGCTTGTCACCGTCAGATCGATGCGTCGGTTGCCACGGGTGTAAGGCTAGGACCGATTTCGGGAACGATGCCGAGCCGCAGCCGTTTCTAGGTTGAACCGCAATGGACGCTAAGGACGCTAATCTCTAAAATTCGCGGCGACTATCAGTATCGATAAGCGCTACTTCATGATGGAAGAGTCGCGGGGTCGGACCACGGGAAGTGGTCCTGCTGAAAGGGGTTGGCTAAATAGGGATCCGTTGGGGGAGCAGGGGGGGATCAATCTGTATCGATTCGTTGGGAACAACGGCGTGAATCGTGGAGATGCTCACGGACTTCAAGCGTAAAGGTTGTTGCCGTGTGCTGCCTTCGGATGTGTTGGCTGAGTTGATCGACCGCATCTTATTGGCCCGACATGGTGGGATCGTCCCTGACGTCGAAGCGGCTTGGAAAACCGAGGTCGGTCGGCGTATCCATGAGATCGAGGAGGGGAAGGTGGAAGGCATCCCGCTCGAAGAGTCCCTGGCCGGCATGCGTAAAATCGCAGGCCTGTGAGGTAACTGCTCCATCCTGAGGCCGACGAGGAGTTGGCTGAAGCGGTCGGCTATTGCACGCAGATCGAGCCGGAACTGGGCATCCGCTTCTGCCGTGAAATGGAAAGGTTGCTGCGCGCAGTCTGCGCCGACCCGCAGCGCTTCTACAAATTTGATCCACCTGCCCGACGATACTTTAGCGCCCAGTTTCCCTATGCGGTCATTTACCTGGAGAAACCCGATCACGTCTGGATCGTCGCCGTCATGCACATGAAACGACCGCCCGGCTATTGGAAAAGTCGCCTCGGCTAGAGAAGAAAAGCTACTTTCAAATCCCATAGGAGCAAGGTAGGTTCCTCCTCGTGAACGGAGTTGGACTATTTCCTCATTTAGCCGCTGCTGAGCGTCATAATCATCCAGAGGAAGGCTGTGTATGCAAGTAAGAGGTCGCACATTTAAAGAACTACTGCGCCAATACTGCTTGCCCACATTGGCGGCCATCTTAGGCTTTGCTGCTGGGTGTTCAGTGATGGCGCTGAAGAGGGGTGGACCGCCGGATATTGATCGGGTCGACAATAATCATGACGGGGTTGCGGACGAGATTTACCAATACCGCGATGGCTTGATCTGGCGCGCTATGATTGATCGAGGATTTACTCAAGTCTTTGATATGCGCCAGCATCACACCAATGGGGTTGTTCATTTGATCGAATTGGATAACAATGCAGACCGAAACATTGATACGTCACAGTACTATACGAACGGACGCCTTGCCATGATGGAGCAAGATCTGGATTTTAATGGGCAGGCAGACGCGAAAACGTACTATGAAAGGGAGTTGCAGTCTGTGGTCGTTATCGCCCCTAACGGGGCGCAAGTTCCAAGCGTGGTAAAATTGTTTAAGAATGGAGTTCTCGCGCGCCGCGGCCAGGTGTCGCAACCTGGTAATCTTTTAGTTACGAATTGGACCGATGTGGACCCGTTTGAATAGAGTTGCGGTAGAGCGACGGACGGTACCTAGGTGCTGATGGGCGGCGGATTCTTGGGACCAGCGTTGATTTAGCTGGATGTCCGTCGGCTACGCAAACAACGACGCAGCTAAACATGGTGAGGGTTGTGAGGATCTGAGGAATCTGGAAAGTGAGCTGCTCACCTTTGGCCAAATAGGGATCCCCTGGGGGAGCCAGGATTTGAAATAGCTCTACGGCGTTCGAAACAGCGACCGAAGGAATTCCAGAGCCTATATTCATTTCTGCGGAATCAACCGATTAATTCATACGGACCTTCAATCTGCCAAAAGGTACTATTCGCAAGATTCGCAATGTGGATACACTTTGGTCCCGGGCAGTCCGTTTTGATCATTCACAGGAAGGGGTGCCTCCAGTCGTAAAATGGGTCTCCACTCAGACCCTTGCTGGGAATAGAACTATGAAATTGCCCTGGATCTTTGAGAGAATCTTCTTGATAGCGACTGCCTCGGTACTTTACGCGGCGATCCTACTGACGGACTTTGGATATGGTGCAGTCAGCCGACGATTAGTCTGGGAGAACAAGGATCGAAATGCTGAATACGCTGCCGGAGTACGTGAATTCTACTTCGCGATCAAAGGCGACAGATCAACCATAGTTGGATGCGCTACAGGGTTGTATATTCTGAGCGTGGTCTCGGAACTGCTTCGAGCTCGCGAGAAGCGCCAAGGCAAGCCAAAGGTATGACCGAGCCCAATCTCCCTTTTAAGCGACTTTGCCCTGGCCGTTGGAGTTTTGGGCGATGAAGAGTTTGATGAAATCGACCAGCTTGTCCTGTTGGCGACGGGGGCGACGGGAGGCTTCCTCAAGAGCATGGCGCAGCTTGCCGGCCGGCACGGCCGACCGTTTGCCGCTGCCTTCCCCGAGGAGTTGAACTGATCGATGCAGATTTGCAACGCTAGAGGGAAGCGGAGTGCACGATTGTCACGCGAAGGAAAAGCGGTGTCGGTGCCACCGCGGTCCATAGAAGTCGCTAAGCGAGATCCGGCCGCGTTAGAGAGTGCGACCATGCATCCGGGCAATGTGCATGCGGAGAGGACCTTAGGGACCGTGCAAAAATAAATTCGGGTTATTTTTGCTCGGTCCCTTACATCACGAAGCCCACGGGGGGCGTTGAGCTGCCCGGCAGGTAGAAGTTCCCGATGTTGGGGAACACGCTGGTCAGGTTGGTTGGGCTTACTCCCAGCCAGAGCGCCAGCTCGGCGAAAAACTCATCGCAGCTGGTCGTGGGGATCAAGCGGCCCCGCCCGGTGTCCAACGGATTCTTTTCCGCCCCGCGCTCCGGATTGAGGGCCAGCGAGGGAAACTGGCCGAAGAGCCGGCGTCCGCGCACGGCTCCGCCCACCACCAGTTGGTTCCCGCCCCAGGCGTGGTCCGAACCTTTGGCGTTGCTGGTGAGCGTGCGACCGAAATCTGAAGCGGTGAACAGCGTCACGTTCTGTTCGGTTCCCAATGTGTTCATGGCTTTCTGAAACGCCCCAATGGCGGCGCTGACCTGCGGCAGCATCGCCCCCTGCGTTTCGAGCACCTCACCGTGGTGGTCCCACCCATCCCAGAACACGAAGAAGGTTTGGCGCTGGGCTCCAATGATCGAACGTCCCTGGATGGCGCGGGCAATCATCTCGAGTCGGTAGCCCAGGTAAGTGCTGGGGAATTCCACGCCGGCCGGAAGCGGTTTGGCGGTGGCGTTGGAGAAGACGTCATTGGCCTCCAGGGCCCGCCGTTTCCCGACATTGAAAGTTTGCGCCAACAAATTGCTTTGCTGCAGGGCCAACTGGCTGTCCACCGCTGTGCTCAGCGCATTTACCACCGCCTGATTCGGCTCCCAGCGCGGGCGATACCCGGTCATACCCACCGACCCCTCGGGGGTGATCGCATACACCTCCTCCGATTGGCCCGTCTGCCACACGTTGTTTCCGTCCAGCGAGATTTGCATGGGGACGACCCGGTTGGCATTGAGCTCGGCCAGCAGATCGGCCATGCGTCCTCCCCAACCGATCCCCGATCGCGACTGGGGAATGCTGGTTTGCCACTGTTCGAGCTGGTCGGAGTGGGAATATAATCCCAGGGGCAGGCGGCGGAGGTTCTTCTCCACCTCCGTGCGGTTGGCCACGCGCTCGATTAGGGTGCCTACGTTCGCGACGAAAGCCGCTTGGCCAGCTTCGAACAGCGACGCGATTTCGGGCATTCCGACATGAACTCCGTAGGCGGGGAGGCCGATCGGCTGGATGGGCAGCAGCTGCTCGGGGGGCAGCGCCAGGATGCCGCGGGCCGCCCGGTATTCGGCATAGGCCGCCTGCTCGCGGGGGACCAGCATGTTGAACGAATCATTGCCGCCGCCGAGGAAGACGCAGACCAAGGCTCGGTATTCCCCGTTGGTCGGCGCGCTGGCCGCCGCCACCCCCTCGCTCAGTTGGAGGTTGAGCAGGGTGTTCAGCGCCGGGAGACTGCTCATCGCACCGCAGGTGGACGCGCCCAATCCGCCGAGGAAACGACGCCGGGAAATCGAGGCCGACGACGACCGGTCTCGACCATTCACGATACAGGGATTCATGGGAGGGGGACGTTGGTTCATTGCAACACGTTGAAGTCGGACGAGGTGACCACCAAATAGATGGCGAGTCGCAGGCGCTCTTTGTGCCATTGCCAGGTGGAGGTGGGGATTCGCTCCATGGCTTCGCGGATGATCTGGAACTGCGGCGGGGTCAATCGTCCGGCGGTCAACGCGAGATCCAACCGGCGGAGCAGGGGATCGGGGTCCATCGGTTTGATGGGGGGGACGTGTTGACCGATCATGTGAGCCGGGACGATCATGGCGAGTTCGGGGAGCAGGTTCAGCCGCACCGAGTAGTTGGTGTTGCCTGATCCCCAGCGATGCAGGTCGCCGAGGATCGCATTGAAGAAGTAGTTCGGGCCGCTGATGGTGGAGCTGGCGTTGATGAGTTGAAACTCCGGTGCCACGAAGCCCTGTTGAGTCAGAGGACCTGCTGGGCTGTGGTTGGGCAAGTAAAAGTTGAAAACGCTGGGCGCATTCAGGGGATCCTGGAGGTGATCCAGCTGGAATTGATCGAGCGGGTACCAGCCCGAGGGCGAGCTGGCGTTGAAGGCGCGGGCCAGGTTCACGCAGCGCAGGAATGGCTCGCGCAGTTTGCCCCATTCCGGACGGCTCCACGGTTCGCTGGTGCGCGCCTCGGAATCCAGCAGGATGGCCCGGATCACCGCACGCAGATCGCCTCTCACTCCCTGCCCGTTGTCTGCGAAGGCGGCGGACACCCGGGCCACATAGCCCGTGCTGGGGTTGGAGGTGATCAGGCGTTGGATGAGCTGGCGGCCGATGAACGGGCCCGTGTTGGGGTGCTGGAAAAGCAGATCGATCGCCGCATTCACATCCGCCAAACCGGCCGTGCCCTGCTTGCCGGGACTCGGGCTGCGCAGCGGCAGTTCTAGTCGGCGCAGCAAGACTTTCGGGTCGCAGTCATGAAAGGCATCCCACATTTGCATGGGAACGGTGAGATCCCTCGGGTAGAGCAGGAATCCCTCATTGTTGCCGAAGCTCAGTCCGGTGAACACGCGGGCCAATTCGGTGATGTCGCGGTTGTCATAGGTCGGAATGGGGCGGCCCTCCGGACCCACTTGACGCGATCCGTCGGGGTTCAACTCCCAGAGTCCGATGCTGAACAGCTGCATGATCTCGCGGGCGAAGTTTTCGTCCGGGAACGTTTGCTTGGTGGAATCGGCTTTGCGATTGCCCACATGACTCAGATAGATGCCCATGGCCGGGTGCAGTGCGACGTCGTAAAGCAGATCGCGGTAGTTCCCGAAGGCGTGCTTGACCATCAGGTCGTAGTAATTGGCCATCCCGCGCTGCTCGGGGCCCAGCTGCTCCGGTCGGTCGGATATGACCAGGATCTGGCTGAGGGCGAAAGCGACCCGTTGGCGCAAGGGATCGGGCAGCTCTTCCGTCGGTGAGTCCGGACGTAGTTTGGGCACCCCCATGGCCCGGTTCCACCAAGAGTTCTCCTTCCAGTTTCCGTAGAGTGCCAGACGTTGGCCGTTGAAGGTGGCCCAGGTCACCCAGGGCTCGATCAACCCCAGCGGCCGAGTGAACTGATCCTCGAGCCATCCGGCGAAGCCGAGCTCCATAACCTGCTCCACATTCTCCGGCACCTCGTCGGCATCCTCGGCTGAATCCTGATCCGGACCGAAGGCCGCTTGCAAGAGGAAGCGGGCGGCCGCTTTCTCGGAGGGTTTGCTGCTCTCCGTCTCATTGCGCACTGTCAGAGTGACCGACGGGGTCGTGCCGAGAGTGTATCCCGCGCCGGGAAGGAGGGTGACCACGATGGTTTCGGGACCTTCGTTGTCATCGGTGTCCGGAAGCGGATGGAGTTCAATCCACTGCTCCCGCACGCCCGGTGCGAACCGTAGGTTGCGGGTTGCCACCGTCCGGTAGTCCACTCCGTCCACCGCGGTACCGGTGAGTTCGAAGTTCACGGTCAGTCCGCCGATGCCACCGCTGCGTCGGACGGCCACCACTCCGGGATCCGGCCAGCGCTCGCTCATCCAGGGGTCGAGCACACCCAGAGTGAGGGTGCTGGGGAGGTTGAGCTGGCGGTTTACCCGCTGAAGGTCTGACTCATCCTGGCGGTCGCTATGATCCGTGAGCGGGTTGAGTCCCAGGTTTCGTTCGGCTGAGTCCGTCAACCCGTCGGCATCGGAGTCAGCGTCCGTGATGCGGAGTTGGAAGAACCGCGATTCACCGGTGGCTTCGAGTGCACGGACATAGGGGGCGTTGGAGTCGGCCAGGTCGGTTAAATAGGTCTGCCCGCCGTCCATGCCTGGATGAGGAGAGGCCAGGAGCTCATAGCGCTTGCCGGCTACCCGCGAGAAGGAGAGCTGAACCTCGCCATTGGGGTGCCGTGTCATTTCCAGCTGGGGATGAGACGTCCGGTCCAACGCATCCGTGCCCGCGATGGACTCCTGTTCGTTAGTGAATCCATCGCTATCCGGGTCCTGATCGCGAACCAGTTTGGCGGGTTGGTAGCTCAGCTCCCAGATGTCTTCCAACCCGTTGGCATCGATGTCCAACACCGCGGCGGGAGCGAGGGGCGCCCCCGGCACGAGGAGCAACCCAACAGCCAACGCCCGAAACCAAACGGCATTTCCGAAACTCGGGCGGCACGGCGGACAGCTGGGGAAACTCGCAGGGAGGTGCAAACTCGATGGCGGTATGAAAGCATTCATGCGGATACAACGCTGAAAATCCTAGCCCAGGTCTCCCCGAAAAGCGATGCCAAATCTGCCTCCCGATACCCCTGACTTGGGAGGCGGGATGTGTCCTACGCCGGTTTGGTGCACTCTTGCATGCGTGCGAGCTTGATCGCGAAGGTTTTTGGGGTGAGATTCCCGGCATGCAGCTTTTTGGCACCTGTCGCTTCGCCTTGATCATCCTGCTCTGGGCTGTTCCTGGAGCGCGGGGACTTGAGGGGCGTGTCACGACGCTGCAAGGCCGTGATCTATACGGGAAGATTCGGTGGGAGGGCGGGGGATTGGTGGTGGTGAACTCCCGAACCGATACGTGGAGCCGAGTGAATGTGGCCGATATCCGTGCCCTGTGGCTGGATTCCTCGGATTCCCCGCCCCTGCTTCCGCCGGCCAGCCTCATTGGACAGGAGGTCACGGCGACGGGGTTGCCGTTTCCGTGGGAAATGGGAGACATCGGAAGTCCGGCGGGGCCGGTGAATGTCTATTACTCCGGCGGCACCTACCGGTTTGAGAGCAAGTTCAGCTCGCTGGGGCAGGGGGTGGACGCAGCCCGTTTTGTGTTTGAGCGGATTCGCGGAGATCGGGAGTTTGTCACCCGCATCGCACGGTCGACTCCCATTCATGAACAGGCGCGGGCGGGAATGATGTTTCGATCCACCTTGAACGAGTCGTCGCCTGGGATTTTTTGGGGCACCATGGGCGGGACTCACGATATCTGTGAATGGCGTACGGCTGCGGGAGGACCGATGGAATCGTTTTCCGCGCCGGTTTTACCCGGGGTCCGATGGTATAAGCTCAAGCGTGAAGGCGACGAGTTTTCGGCCTTCCGCTCGCGCGACGGCGTCCGGTGGTTGATAGTGGGGCAGACCAATGTGGCCCTTCCCTCGGACATGTTGATGGGGCTGACGGCGGCTGGTGTTTCGGAGTTTCGCGGTCATTCGGCCTCCTTTGAAAGTGTGCGCCATGAACGTCGCATGGTGAATCAAGTTCCAGTGCGCACCGAGTTGGTGAGCGGTTCGGTGATCGAGTCCTCCTGGATGGAGATCGACAGCGGCGGCCTGAGGTTCTCGGGGATTCAGGCCAGGCCGTTAGTGCGTCGTGATCAGGTTGCCCGGATTCTATTCCACTCGATCCCTGGCCGACTCGAGACTCGGCTTCGCTCGGGGCAGCCCGGAGTGTTGCTCACGACGGGAGATTTCATAGAGGGCGAGGTCCGGTCTATCTCTGAGGGGACGATGGTGCTGGATTCGGTGCTGTTCGGACAGCGGCGGCTGGATGTCGTGAATTTGGTCTTGGCGGTGGTGATGCGCCCTACGGAAAAGCCGGCTTTTGCCTATGAGGTTCACACGGTCGACGGCTCCACTTGGAAAGCTCTGTCGGTGACCATGGTCGACTACGGATTGAGTATTCAGGAACCATTGATTGGAACCTGCGTGCTGCCGGTGTCTGATCTGGTGAGCCTCGAGTTGGTGCGCTAGCAGCAAACAGCGCCGGCGGTGTTTGCTGCGAGAAGGCACTGCGTGCGGGGAGGCTACGTAAACGTTCGATAACGGGCCATCGGAAATCGGAGCGGGGACCTATTGCCCACGGACGACGCGGACCACACGGATCTGAAGAGGAACTTGCCCGGGTCGGGCCGAGCGACTTTACCCTGGAACCGGGAATGGGTTGCCCGCAAACCAAGCTAAACCTAAATCCGGGAATGGATGAACCACGGATTTCACGGATGACACGGATTAAGAAGGTATCGTGACATTCTTGAGCACGAGTTCGCACTCCCTCTCAGGGTGATGAGGGTCTTCCTTCCAAGTCTTGGCGGATCTGCGGAGTTTCAGAAACAGTTCCAAGCCTTCCTGTCGAACGGAGACAAACTCCAGTTGCGTCGCTTCCGCCAGTCGCTCGAAACCTTTGCCGTCCGCGATGGTGGGAGCCAGCTTGCCGCCAAAAATCAGCGGGCAGACCGTGAGGTAGAGCTCATCCACCAAGTCGGCTCGGAACATGGCGTCGTTCAGTTCACCGCCACCTTCGCAGTGCAGGCGGTGCACTTGCCAGTGTTCGCGCAGCCAGATCAACGCTGCGTTGAGATCCACTTCTCGGTCGCCAAACTGTCCCACCTGCACGTTCGCCTTTCTCAGCAGATTCAAACGGCGTGCGGGTGTTTGGGTGGTGGTGAGCAGAATGATGGGGCCACCGGATTCGTGAAATAGCCTCGACCCGAGATCGAGTTGCGCGGAGCCGCTCACCACGACGCGTAGGTTCTCGGGTTGAAGGTGGTTCTGACGCCGCAATCGCTGATAGCGTGGCCCACCGCTGTTCAGATCCGCGTTCTGCTGGCGGATCGTGCCCGCGCCGGTCATCACCGCATCGGCGCGCGCGCGGAGCTGGTAGAGTTGGTCGTGGTCGGCGCGGCTTCCGAATGAGGCGACCTGGCGATTCTCGGTGGCGATCTTTCCATCGGCGGTCATCGCCATGTTGAGGGACACCCACGGCCGGGCTGTTCCTGAGTTGAGCGGGCGTTTCCTCATCGGATCCACATGGCGTCCCCGTAGCTGAAAAAGCGGTAGCGCTTTTCGATGGCTTCACCGTAGGCGTTCAAGATTTTCTCCCGGCCTTCGGTTCGACCCGGGGCGGCGAAGGCGCTGACCAGCATGAGGAGCGTTGATTGCGGTAGGTGAAAGTTGGTGATGAGCGAGGTGACCACCAGAAACTCGGCCGGCGGATAGATGAAGATGTCCGTCTTTCCCTGGGTGGCCGCGATGCCATGGGGATTGAGTCTGGCGATGCTTTCCAGAACTCGCAGCGTTGTGGTTCCCACCGCGATAATGGGTGTTCCTGTCTGACGGGCTTGATTGATTTTTTCCGCGTTGATGGCGTCGAGTGTGTAGCACTCGCTGTGCATGTGATGGTCCGATATGCGCTCGGACTTTACGGGAGCGAACGTGCCAGCGCCGACGTGCAATGTGGTGCGAGCTAGTTTCACTCCCCGCGCTTCCAGTGCTGCCAATAATTCTTGGGTGAAGTGCAAGCCCGCCGTGGGCGCAGCGATCGATCCAGGCTGGCCGGCATAGATCGTTTGGTAACGTGCATCATCCCGCGGGTCGCGCGATCCAGCGGGCCGTTCGATGTAGGGGGGGAGTGGAAGCTCGCCCAGTTCCTCGAGTTCGGCCAGCAGATCGCGAGTTCCGCTGAAGAGGAGTCGGCGATGTCCTTCGTCGTTGATCTCGGTGACGCGGGCCACGATGCCGGTGTTCCCGCGAGCTGGATGGCGGAGGATCAAGCTCCCGCCGATTTTGGCCCGTTTGCCCGGACGCACCATCGCCCACCAGTCGTTGGTTTGGTTCTGCTCCAGCAACAATACTTCAAAAAGCCCGCTACTCTGGGAGTTTTGTGCCCGCAAGCGAGCGCGGATGACCCTCGAGTCATTGAAAACAAGGAGGGCAGGGCTCGGCAGGAGTTCGACCAGGTCGCGAAAGTGGCGGTGCTCGAGTTCGGGCCGGCTTCGATCCAGGACCAACAGTCGAGAATCATCGCGTCGCTCCAGCGGAGCTTGGGCGATGAGCGATTCAGGCAATGGATAGTCAAAGTCGGCCGTCCGCACGTGGGTATGCTTCCTCGACTGCGCCCTCTTTGAAAAGCCCAAGGGCTGGAATTTTCAGGTGAACCCCCCCGGGTGGGGGGATCAGGTTCCCTCAGGCTCTCGAGCATTGGTTCTTCTCCCGACTTCCCAGCCGGAGTGGGGGAACGTCGCCGAGGTCAGAGCCGGAGTGGGGGTGAGCAACTTTGTCACGCTTTGTCCTGATCCTACCAGTGAGCATAGGCGTTCATCCGCAAATCTGAGCCTTATTGGTGAAGCTATAACGTTAATAGTATTCCGATTTTACGTCGTTCATTAAAATATTCCCCGGGCTGTGAATAACTTGGTGACAATTTTGGCCAATTAATAGGTTGACCAAAGATGGGTAAGGTGTGGTAAAAGTTAATCGCTGTGGGGCGAAATGGGGTTTAGGTTGTCCCCGGCAAGAATGACCGAAGGCGCAGTCAGGCGGAACCGGTATGTCTCCACTTTTCGTCATAAAGTGGATGAGAAGCGTCGTGTGCAGGTGCCTTCGGAGTGGCGGGATAAGGATCAGAAGTCGGCGGAGTTCACCTTGATTCTTTGGCCCCACAATGACCAACCGGATTCCTGTGTGATGGTGATGCCTCCAGAGGTTGCGGACGACTTTATCGCGAAGCTGAACTCTCTCCCTTATGGCGGGTCGGAAGCGGAGGCGATCCGGGCGGACATGGCAGCCAACGCAGCCATGGCGTCCCTGGACTCGGTGGGGCGGATTGCGCTGCCGGACTGGATGGCTGAGCGGATCGGGGTGAAGGCAAACGGCAACGCGGTCATGAGTGGGATGTGGGATCGATTTCAGATTTGGAATCCGGAGCGGTATGACGCGACGCGTGCGGCGGTGCGGGTGGTGGCGTCCACGGCTTTCCGCAAGCTGATCTGACGGCCATGAGTTTGATCAAGATGTTGTCCTTGGCGAGGTCGCTTCGTGGAGAAGGGGATCTCAACACGGCTTATCAGCTGACCCAGGACAATCTGATGCCTGATTTTTCCCGCAGCAGCCTGCGGCCGGTTCCGAACCGGGAGGAACCGATTGGAAGCGGCGCGGGCTGCGCGCGGAGTGTGGTGGTGCGTGAGTTGGGGTTGCCTCGGGGTGGGCGATCCTCCCAAGAGAAAGGCAAGGTCATGCAGGAACAACAGGATGAGATGCTGGTGAATTCCTCGAGTCGTTCCGGAGTTTCTGGGCAGGGGTCGTCGGACGTCGGCGTGCCGGTTCAGCGTTCGCGGTGGCTCAGTGGTCGGACAGCTCCGCGGGCCACGTTGCGTGCCGACTCCAAAGGTCAGTTATCGCTCGAATTTGTCAAAGTAGTTCGCAATGACCTGAGTGACTCGGATCTCGAGCTGGTGCCGGCGAGGCCTCTGGTGGGTCCCGCGCCGAAGCGGGCTGCGACGGGATCTTCTCCCGGGTTGGAGGCGGTCGAGCCGGAGCCCTCTCGTTGGAGCCGCTTCACCGCGCGGATCTTCGGATCGGCAAATCCGCCCTGAGCAAAGCGACGCAAGGGTGGAGGCTTCGGGACATCGGCCGGTGTTGCTGGAAGAGGTGCTCACCGCGCTGGCGGTGGGGCCCGGAGGGTGCTGGGTGGATGGGACTTTGGGTCGGGCAGGGCACGCGGAGGCGATTCTGGAACGCTGCGGACCAGACGGGCGTCTTTACGGATTGGATCGGGATGCGGCCGCCATCGACGCAGCCAGGATAAGATTGGCGCGCTTTGAGGGTCGGGTGGAGTTCAGGCAGGCGAATTTCGCGGAGATGGCAGATGGGTTGGGCAGGTCGAGCTGTGATGGGGTTTTATTGGATCTCGGGGTGAGTTCCCCCCAGTTGGACACGCCGGAGCGAGGGTTCAGCTTCCTTCGCGATGGTCCTCTCGACATGCGGTTTGATCAGCGTCAGTCGCTGACCGCCGAGCAGTTGGTCAACCATTCGGACGAACGTGCGTTGGCTGACCTGTTTTGGAAGCTGGGTGAAGAACGGGCATCGCGTCGGATCGCTCAGGCCATTGTGGCAGAGCGTCGGACTCACCCGTTTCGCACCACGGGACAGCTCGCGGCTTTGGTCGAGCGGGTCTGTCCTCGGGGTGGGCGGAAAGCCCATCCGGCAACGCGGGTGTTTCAGGCGTTGCGGTGCGCAGTCAATGATGAAGGCCGCTCCCTCTCAAGCGGACTGGCGGCAGCCTGCTCAGTTCTAAAACCCGGTGGACGGCTCGCGGTGATCACCTTTCATTCGCTGGAGGATCGGGCGGTGAAGGACTTCGGAAACGAGCGGTCCAGAGACTACGATTTCGACGGAACGGTGGACATCCCCGAGCTGCGTCGCCCAAAGAAGCCCGAGCTCCGCTGGCTTCAGCGGAAAGCAATTTTGCCGGGGGACGAAGAGATTCAGTCGAACCCGCGGGCGCGTAGCGCTCAGCTGAGGGTTCTGGAAAAGTTGGCATGAAACGCAATCGAAAATCGCAGTCGGCCGCCGTTCGCCTGGTGCCCGCGCTCAAGGCGCTGTTTCTGTGCTTTTTTTTCGGCGGCGCAGCGGTCGGCTACGTGTGGCAGCAGCGCAAGCTGCACGA
This sequence comes from Verrucomicrobiales bacterium, assembly GCA_016793885.1. Lineage (NCBI taxonomy): Bacteria > Pseudomonadati > Verrucomicrobiota > Verrucomicrobiia > Verrucomicrobiales > Verrucomicrobiales bacterium. The sequence goes on along the minus strand of JAEUHE010000031.1, from coordinate 51,025 downwards.
GCTGGATACCATTCAGCGTCAGATGGAGGCCAGACTGGATTTGTTGCGGCGTGACAACCGGGTCCTCCAGGGGCAGCTGGCCGACCTGCAGTTGCCGTACCGCCTGCAGGAGCGAGTTCGTCAGCTCCGAGTTAACTTAGTGCCTGCCGTGCCCGCTCAATTGGTGCGGCTCCCGGAGCCACCTCCCTCCGGCGAGGCCTGGTGGGACGAACGATCTCTCCCGCTCGCCAGCCGTCCTGCGTCGGCCGACTAGTCGACTTAAAACATCCCATGGCCTCGCAAGCCTTATTTCGTCCCAACCAGCTCCGCTGGCTCTTTGGGCTGACCTCCTGCCTCGTGCTGGCACTCATGGCATTGGGTGGACGTCTGTACGTGCTGCAGGTCCAACGTCATGAGGAGCTGCGGGCGCTGGCGGAGTCACTCACCCACGACGCAACCGTTCGGGAGCCTTGGCGCGGGGATATTCGGGATGCCAACGGAAATCCGCTGGCGACGAGCCATCCGGTGAAGCGTCTCTGCGCGGACCCGTCACTGATACGCAATCGGCAATGGGATGTGGCCCGCGCGCTGGCTCCCATTCTGGGAAGGTCGGAAACGGAATTGGCAGACCGGCTCAAGATCACCACCCGCGTCGACACGAACGGGGTAGTGCGGACCAACCAGTTTGTGGACCTGAGGTTTGAGGCGACTCTGGACCAGTGGACGCAAGTTACCCAGGCGATGGCCCAGGTTCGCTTCGAAGGCGACGAGGCCGTCCTGCCCAAGCGCGAGCGTCGATTTTGGAACACACTCCGGCAACGGGCCATTTTTGGCATCGACTCCCAGCGCCGCATCTATCCCAACGGTCAGCTCGCCTCGCATGTGGTCGGCGTGGTCGGGATTACCAACTACACTCTCCATGACACCTGGGTTCGGGAGTTGTTCGGAGTCGAAGGCATTGAAGCCAGCTTCAACAAGCAGCTTTCCGGAGTGCGTGGAATCCGGGTCACCGAGAGGGACCGAAGCAACCGTGAGCTCGTTCGATTTCGCGGTCAGGACGCCGAGCCCGTTGCGGGCTTGAACGTGGTGCTGACGGTGGATCTGGTGCTGCAGAAGATATTGGAAGCCGAGCTGGCTGAGGCGGCGGCGAAGTTCCGCCCGGAGAACGCCATGGGGATCATCGTTCGTCCCCGGACAGGGGATATCCTGGCCATGGCGAACAGTCGCACGTTCGATCCGAACGACCTCTCCGCCTCGACGGTGCAGCATCGGCGGAACCGGATCATCGCGGATTTCTACGAGCCCGGATCGACCTTCAAGATCGTTTCGCTCTCCGCGGCGCTCAACGAGAAGGTTGCTCGGCTGACCGACTACTTTGACTGCGAGCACGGCTCCTGGCGCTATGGAGGATTGGTGCTCACGGACCATGAGCATTACGGGAGTCTTCCGCTGGAAACGGTCTTTGCGAAGTCATCGAACATCGGCATTGCGAAGATGGCCCTGCGCATGTCGGAGACCAACTTTCATCGGTATGTGCGGGCGTTCGGTTTTGGGAGCCGATCCGGAATTGAGCTGCCGGGCGAGGTGATGGGCCGGTTGCGCGATCCCAAGTATTGGCATAAGACTTCGCTCACGCGCATTCCCATCGGGTATGAGATCGGAGCCACTCCGTTGCAGATGGTGATGGCGGTCGCCGCTGTCGCCAACCAGGGCGTGCTCATGCAGCCGCATGTGGTCAAGCGGCTGGTGGACAATGAAGGCAGGACGGTGGTGGAGTACTCCCCGCAAAAAGTGCGCGAGGTGATGTCTCCGGCTGTGGCCAAACAGGTGGTCCAGGCCATGAAAACGGTGGCGAGCACCAATGGCACCGGAATCAAGGCGATGTTGGACAACTACTACGTGGCGGGCAAGACGGGCACTGCATGGAAGTGGAACAGCACCACGGCTCGCTACGATAAACGCTACTACTCCTCGTTCATCGGCTTTTTCCCGGCGGACGATCCTGAGCTCTGCATCTCCATTGTCGTGGATGACCCGCAGTCAGGTGTTTACGGCGGCCAGGTTGCCGCCCCGGTATTCCGCAAGGTTGCCGAGCAGGCCTCCCATTATTTGAAGATCCCGCCCGATCGCGGCAGTCTTTCGGTTCCGACCGAGGATTCCCGCGTGCCGGTGCCTGCGATGGTCCGAAGTTTCCCAGCAGCCCAGGTGGGAGGTTCGGTGCGTCCAGCCAATATTCCCTAACCGGCCGATTCCCTATTCGTGACATGCGTGTCAAAGACCTAATCACCCACCTTCCGGGAGCCCGTGTGGAAGGCGCTGTGGATCGTGAGATCACGTCCATGGCCTACGATTCGCGTCGCGTGACTCCCGGCACTCTGTTCGTCGCGGTGCCGGGGCAGCGCGTCGATGGGGGTGAGTTTATGGCGGATGCCGTGGAGCGGGGTGCTCCGGTGGTGCTCTGCCATCATGACGCCGTGGCACCGGCGCGAGTCACCCGGATTCGGGTGGACGATGTCCGTGAGGCGATGGCCCGGGCCAGTGCGGCTTTTTATGGTCGGCCGAGCTCGAGCATGAAGCTCGTTGGCGTTACCGGCACGAACGGCAAGACCACGGTGGCATTCATGGTGAAAGCGATCTTGGAAGCTTCGGGATCGAAAACCGGTCTGATGGGGACCGTGCGTTATGAGGTGGGAGACCGGGTAATACCAGCCCAGCGGACGACCCCTGAGTCGGTGGATATTCAGCAAATGCTAGCCCAGATGGTGCGCGCGGATTGTCAGGCCTGCGTGATGGAGGTGAGTTCGCACGCGCTGGACCAAAAGCGGGTGTGGGGTATCGGTTACGATGTCGCCATTTTCACGAACTTGACCCAGGATCACTTGGATTACCATGGGACGATGGAGAGTTATTTTGCTTCCAAGGCGCGGTTGTTCACGCCGGACTGGGAGAGCGACAAGATTCCAGCCTGCATCATCAATATTGATGACGATTATGGGGCTCGTTTGGCGGCCCAGACGAAACAGGTCAGCGTGCGGCTGACCTATGGGGTGGAAAAGTCCGCGGAGCTGCGGGCAACTCAGCTGGAGTTGGGGCGGGATGGCTCCCGATTCCTGGTCGAGACTGCGGATAAAAGCTTCGCGTGTCGGCTTCCCTTGATCGGCCGGCACAACGTCTATAACGCCTTGGCGGCCATTGGTGCCGCGTTGGTGCTGGGGATTCCGGTGCGGCACATCCAAGCTGCCTTGAACATTCTGCCGCCGGTTCCGGGCCGGCTCGAGGCGATTCATCGTGGGCAGCCGTTTGGTGTGTATGTGGACTACGCCCACACCGACGATGCGCTGCAGAATGTCCTCACGACGCTGCGAGAAATCACGCGGGGGCGGGTTTTGCTGGTGTTTGGGTGTGGTGGCGCGCGCGATGTGACCAAGCGGCCCAAGATGGGTAGGGTGGCCGGGCGTCTGGCCGATTACACGATCATTACCAGCGACAATCCGCGCCGGGAGCCTCCGGCGGAGATCGCAGCCCAGATCGAGCGTGGATTGGTCGCGGTGCGCAACGATCAGTATCATGTGGAGCTCGAGCGTCGCCGCGCGATTGACGAGGTGATTCGGATGGCCCAGCCGGGGGATACGGTCTTGATTGCCGGCAAGGGGCATGAAACTTACCAAGAGTTCAGCGACACCGTCGTTCCTTTTGACGATCGTCTCTACGCCGCGGAGACCCTGGAGCTTCTCGGGCACAAAACGGGTCGCTCCTAACTTTGGACTTCCGTGGATCCCCTCTCCATTCCTTTCGTTGTGGACGCCTGCCGCGGTCGTTTGGCTCAAGGTCTCAGCTCGGCCGTGGTGCGGCGGGTCTGTTCAGATTCGCGTCTGGCCCAGGAGGGAGATTTGTTTTTGGCGATTCCGGGGGAGCGCTTCGATGGTCACCAGTTTCTTCCCGAAGTAACCGCGCGCGGCGTGGCGGCGGTCCTGGTTGAAAAGGGCAAGTGGGCGGGTATCGCGGGTGATTGCGCGGTGATCGAGGTGGATGATGTGAGAGCGGGACTGGGGCGCCTGGGAGCATCCTATCGTCGACAGCTCTCCGCTCGGTGTGTGGCGGTCGCCGGTTCCAATGGCAAGACCACCACGAAGGAGTTGGTGGCAGCCGTCCTGCGACAGCGGTACGCCACGGTGTGGAGCGAGGCGAGCTTCAATAACGATTTGGGAGTTCCTTTCACGTTGCTGCGGATGGATCGCACTCATCAGGCCGCCGTGCTTGAGCTGGGCACCAATCACCCGGGCGAGTTAGCGCCTCTCATCGACATGGTGTCGCCGCAGTTCGGGGTCATCACGAGCATCGGCCGCGAGCATCTGGAGTTCTTCGGGACCGTGGCTGGCGTTGCGGAAGAAGAAGGCACGCTGGCAGCTCGTCTGCCTGCCGATGGGCTCCTGGTGCTCGATGCGGATTCGGAGTGGACGCCGGCCATCGTGACCCGGGCCTTGTGCCGAGTCGTGCGGGCGGGGTGGCGGGAGGGAAGCGACTGGCGTTTGGGAGAGGTTGCCCTGAGCGCGGGCGGAACCCGGTTTCAAATCGTTTCCGCCCCTGCCGGGTATGCGGGAGACTATCAGGTGCCGCTGCTCGGTCGGCATCAGGCATTGAACGCGCTTTTTGCCATCGTCCTGGGCGCTGAGTTTGGCCTGGCCGCGGAGGAGATTCGGCAGGGTCTGAGTCAGTGCCAGCCAGCAAAATCTCGCCTCAAGCTTCAGCAGGCGGGAGGAATCCAGATTATCGACGACAGTTACAATGCGAATGCGGACTCCATGCTCGCCGCGCTTCGGACGCTGGGAGAGCTGCCTTGCTCGGGGCGTCGGGTGGCCGTGGTCGGGGACATGGCTGAGTTGGGCGATCATACCCTGGCCGCGCATCGGGAGGTGGGCGAGCGGGCGGGAGAGTTGGGGGTAGATCTTTTAGTGGCGGTAGGCGCGCAGGCAGGTGCGACGTTGGAGGGGGCCGGGAGTCAGCAGGCCGGGAGAGCACTTGCTTTTGAGGATGTGGACGCCGCCCTGGTTTTCCTGACGGCTTCCTTGCGCGGGGGGGATCTGGTTTTAGTCAAGGCCTCGCGGTCGGCGCGGCTCGATCGGGTGGTGGACGGCCTGCTGAAGCATCTGATGTCATGATGTTGTATTTCTCTCAATGGCTTTTGGAATATTCCCGGGGCACGCCCTGGGAAGATCCGCTTTCGTTCCTGAGGCTGTTTCGTTACCTCACCGTGCGGAGCGCCGGCGCGGCCATCACCGCCCTAGCGATTTCATGGTGGCTGGGACCGCCGCTCATCCGAGCGTTGAAGCGCTTGCGGTTCGGCCAGGACTATGTGGACAAGGCTCAGGAGGCGGGCGGGCTCACGGCTCGGATCGACAAGCGTGGCACCCCGACCATGGGTGGGGTGCTCATCGTGGTGGCGATGGACGTGGCGGCCTTGCTTTGGGCTCAGCCGAACGTGCTGGTGCTGCTCACGCTCCTTTCGGTGTTGGTGCTGGCCGGACTTGGTTTCTATGATGATTACGCCAAGATCACCCAGCAGAGCAATCGAGGCGCCAAGGCGGCGGTCAAGTTGATCGTCCAATTTGGACTGGCGGGGTTCATTGCGCTCTATTTGTACCGGAATCCCGCTACTCGTCCTTTGGTGGAGGAGGTCATGGTGCCCTTCATGAAGCATCCGGTGGCAACGGGGATTTTGGGCGCCACCCTTGGTATCGGGCTAACGATGCTCGCGATCGTGGCCAGTTCCAACGCCGTGAATCTGACCGATGGACTGGACGGGTTGGCGATCGGCTGCACCCTCATCGTGGGGATGGTGTTCTTGATCCTCACCTACGTGGCGGGAAACTTTCGCTTTGCTGGCTATCTGCAGGTGCCCTATGTGGAGGGCGCCGGTGAACTCACCGTGGTTTGCGCTGCGATGATGGGTGCCGGGCTTGGCTTTCTGTGGTTCAACTGTCATCCGGCGCAGGTCTTTATGGGAGACACGGGTTCGCTGGCCCTGGGCGGGGCTTTGGGGATCATGGCCGTGCTCATCCACCAGCCGTTCGTGCTGGTGATCGCCGGCGCGATCTTTGTGGCCGAGGGGGCCTCCGTCCTGTTGCAGACCGGTTGGTTCAAGTTCACGAGAATGCGCTACGGCGAAGGGCGACGGTTGTTCCGGATGGCCCCGCTGCACCATCACTTCGAGAAGCTGGGCTGGCACGAGACCAAGGTGGTGATGCGGTTCTATATTCTGTGTTTCTTGTTCGCCGTCCTGGCGTTGGCGACGCTCAAGTTGCGTTAATCAGAGGGTAATAATCGGGGTGGGGTTTCCGAGGCTTTGCAAACGGCGCTCGCCTCCGGCGAAGGTCTCAGGCAGGATGCGGAGGTTCATTCGGTGCGAGTGAATCGGTGGTTTGGCAGGCAGTGGAATAAGGAATCATGTCGAGTTACGAAAAGCAAAAAGTGTTGGTGATCGGGTTGGGGATGAGCGGCCAGTCGGCCGCCACATTCCTTCGTCAACGCGGGGCGGATGTTTGGGCGATCGACAGTGCTGACACCGCCGAGCTGCGGGCTACCGCTGAGCGGCTTGGCAAGGATGGCATCCGGGTTCTCCTGGGTGCCAGCGACCTTGCGGAGTCGGGCTTCGAGCTGGGTGTTGTTAGCCCGGGCGTGCCTGGTGATCTGCCTTGCCTCGGGCGGCTTCGCTCCGCTGGAGTGCCCGTGATCGGCGAGCTGGAACTTGGGTATCGAGAGTCGCTTTGCTTGAACATCGCCATCACCGGCACGGACGGCAAGACCACCACGACCCGGTTGATTGAGCGAGTGTTGTCCAATAGCCACAAGCGAACGATCGCCGCCGGGAATATCGGCACCCCGATCACCTCCGTGGTTGATCGGACTCGAGACCTTGATTTTCTGACCCTCGAGGTCAGCTCCTTTCAATTGGAATCGATCCAATACTTTCGATCCACGGTGGCAGTGCTGTTGAATCTGGCCCCGGATCATTTGGATCGGCATCGATCCATGGAGGCCTATATTCGAGCGAAGGGGCGTCTGTTTGAGAACCAGCAGGCGTTTGACTGGGCGATTGTTCAATCGGAGGCACTGGCGCAGCTTCGCGCTCTGGGAATCGAGCCGCGTGGGAAAATTATCACCTTTAGCGCGACGGATTCGCAGGCGGACCTTTTCCTCGATCGGAGTTTGCTCATCAGCCGGCTTCCTCTGTGGGAAGGCCCGCTGCTCGATCTCGAGAAATGCAAACTCAGCGGTCCGCATAATGCCGAGAACTGCATGGCGGCTTTGGCGGTGGGACGCGTGCTGCGGTTGCCCCTCGAGGAGACGATCGCCGCGGTGCGTGATTTCGTGCCGCTGCCCCATCGCTGCGAGTTGCTGCGGGAGGTCAATGGGGTGCGTTTCATCAACGACTCGAAAGCCACCACGATGCATGCCCTGGAGGCCGCCTTGCGGGCGATCCCCATGGCCACGGGGGGGCGTCCCAATGTCTGGTTGATTGCAGGTGGCAAGGACAAGGGTTTGGATTATCACCAAGTGGGCCCACTTCTGCACGAAAGGGTGAAGGGGACCTACCTCATCGGTGAGACGGCCACGCGCCTTCGGTCGGACTGGGGACTTTTTACTCCTTGCAGCGTGTGCGGCTCGTTGTTAGAAGCAGTTAGCGAAGCCGCCCGGCGAGCTGAGCCGGGAGATGTGGTCCTGCTTTCACCCGCTTGTTCCAGCTTTGATCAATTTCGGGACTATCAACATCGTGGCGAGGTGTTTAGGCAGGCGGTTTTAGCCTTGGCCCTCGCCTGATTCTGCCGATTTTATGGCCGGATGCTGTCCCAGCGGGGTAGAGTATTAGAGAATTGATAGCGACCAGTGATTTTGCTTTGAGGTCTACATGAGGGAAAGACCCGGAGCGACAGAATGAATTGATTTCCTCAATTGAACTGAGCAACTGACGACGACGCGTAATGAACACACCTAGTCCACTTGTGCCCAAGGGCACTTCTCCGGAGCCACGGCGAAAATCCCATTTTGCCGCTGTCTTTATCATCCTTTTTATCCACGTGGGCGTGCTCGCCGGCTTCTTGCTGCAAGGCTGCAAGCCTGATGAGCCTGCCAAGCCCGCTGAGGATGCCGGTAACGCACCGCAGTACGGCTCCGATTTGGCGTCTTCCAACGCCCCGTCGCCCTTCACGCCGACGCCCGATCCCACCAATACCCTCGGGGCTGCGGGCGCCATTCCTCCTCCCCCGGGTGTGCCCTCTGGCGCCTCGCCGGCGCCGTTCGGCTCTCCTACCGGATTGCCTCCCGCCCCGCTGCCTCCGGCTGGAACGGGTTTGGCTCCTCTCCCCGGAGCCGGTGCACCGGGTTCCACCGTGTCCTCGGGTGGTTTCGATAGCGTGATTCCTCCCGTCGTCAGCACCAGCAGCACTCCGAGCACCGAGCATACGGTCATGAAGGGAGAGACGGGGTCGCTGATCGCCAAGAAGTATGGGATGGGATGGAAAGCCATCGAGGCGGCCAATCCGGGCGTTGACGCTCGCAAGTTGCGCATTGGCCAGAAGCTTCTGATCCCTTCGAAGACCGTGACTTCGGGCGGCCCTGCTTCGACCAGCTCTGAGCATGCCACAACGTCGGCTGACTCGGGTTCAAGCTCCTACACCGTCAAGTCGGGTGACACACTCGCCCGAATCGCGAAGAACCACGGTGTCTCGGTTAAGGCCATCAAGGCGGCCAACGGTTTGAAGCTGGATGCGATCAAGGTGGGTGCCAAACTGCGCATTCCTAGCAAGGCGCCCGCTGCCCCTGCGGTCGACCACTCGGCCCCGGCACCGGTTCCGACCCCGTTGACCTTGCCGCCGCCTACTCTCTCGCCTGGGGTCCTGACCCCAGTGCCTGAGCCCACAGTTCCTGGGGCACCGGTCCGGAATCCCTAGGTCAGCCTTCGCGCTTCGTCTGGTTGCTTTCATGGCACCGCCCGGTGAATAGTCATCGGGCGGTGTCTCTTTTTATAGAGCCTTCCGCTTTTCTGATGAAAACCGCCACTACCCTTCTCGTCTTCTGTGTTGCCGCCCTGGCTGCGCTTGGTCTCGTGATGATCACGAGCGCCTGCATTGGCATGGACAGCACCAAGTATTTTCGTAACCAGACCTTTTGGTTCGGCGTCGGATTGGGAGTGTGCTGCCTGATGGCGGGGCCTGATTATAAGCATCTTCGAAAGTTCTCCTGGGTGATCTATGGCGGGGGCCTGATCCTTCTGGCCTTGGTGTTCGTGCCTGGGCTGGCGCCCGTGATCAAGGGGGCACGCCGGTGGATCGTGATCGGCGGGCAATCGCTGCAACCTTCCGAGTTTGTGAAGTTGGCCCTCATCATCGCCTTGGCTCGCTATTGCGAAATCAACCAGAGCCAGATGCGAACCTTCTCCCGCGGTTTCCTGCTTCCCGGCCTCTTGATCGGTGCCGTGCTTGCGCTCCTGCTCCCGGAGCCCGATTGGGGGACGACGGTGCTGCTGGCCTGCGTTGGGGGAATGATGCTGCTCGTGGCGGGGTTACGCCCGATCTTCTTTTGGCCCGCTGCGGTTGGCGGCTTGGCTGCGTTGGTGGTGGCGGTGATGCACAATTCAGTTCGATCGACTCGCGTCCTGGCTTGGCTGCATCCCGAACTGTATAAGGACGACAAAGGATACCAGGCCTACCAGGCGATGATCGCTCTCGGGTCGGGAGGTGTTACTGGGGTGGGCTTGGGGGAGGGGCGCACCAAGCTCGGATTCATGCCGGAGCACCACACCGATTTCATCTTTTCCGTGATTGGGGAGGAAATGGGTCTAATCGCCACGTTGGCTGTCCTGCTCGCTTTCATCCTGATTGTGATCTGCGGCTGCATCATTAGCTGGAATGCGCGAGATCCGTTCGGCATGTACTTGGGAACGGGAGTAACCTTCCTTCTGGGTCTGCAGGCGTTCATCAACATTGGGGTGGTGACGGGTGCGCTTCCCAACAAGGGCTTGGCGCTTCCCTTTCTCAGTTATGGAGGGTCGAATCTGCTGGCGATGTCGGCTGCGGTGGGTTTGCTCCTCAACGTGGCTCGCCATGCGGGAGCCTCGGCACAACGTGGTCGGCTCTTTGGCAACGACACCAATCCTTTCGCCGAGGCCGCTGCCTAGGCTCAACCATGTCCGACTCGACTTCATATCCCAGCCATTTGGTCATCGCGTGCGGCGGCACTGGGGGACATTTATTCCCCGGAGTTGCGGTGGGAGGCGTATGGCTTCAGCGGGGGGGAGAGGTGACATTGGTGGTTTCCGAGAAGGAAATCGACCAGGTGGCATTGCAGGGTGAATCCCGGTTCCGAGTGGCTAGGCTGCCAGCTCTGGGCTCCGGCCAGGGTTCGTGGTTTCGCCTGCTCTCCGGGCTCTGGGCTTCTGGGGCGCGATGTCGGTCCATGTTTAGGGAGCGTCCCCCCCAAGCCGTGCTGGCCATGGGAGGCTTTACCAGTTTGGCCCCCATCTTGGCAGGGCGGCGCGTCGGAGCTGGTTTGTTTCTGCATGATTCCAATGCCATCCCCGGACGGGCAAATCGTTGGCTATCCTTGCTGACCGACGAGGCGTTTGTAGGGTTCGAACAAGCGGGCCGCCGCCTGCGCACGGCCCAGGTCCATCGAACCGGCACGCCGGTCCGGCCTGAGTTTGTCCGTCCCGTTTCCGCCAGCCCGGCTCGGTTAGCGCTTGGATTGGATCCCTCGAGGCCGGTGTTGTTGGCCATGGGGGGAAGCCAAGGGGCGCATGGGGTCAACGAGGCGGTGCTGAAGTCGCTCCCGGCTTTACTCGCAGCTTGGCCGGAGGTGCAATTCCTGCACCTGACCGGGCGGGCTGATTTTGCGGCGGTTAACTCGCGATATCAGGAGTTTTCCGCTAAGGCCGTGGTTCTTCCCTACCTGGCGGAGATGCACCTCGCCCTGGCGGCGGCGGACCTCGCCGTGAGCCGCGCTGGTGGATCTTCTTTGGCTGAGTTCGCGGCCATGCAACTCCCAGCTGTTCTCCTACCCTTGCCCACGGCGGCGGACGATCATCAGACCGCCAATGCTCAAGCCGTGTCAGCCGCGCGGGCGGGCATCTGGTTGCCGCAGCGACAGGCGCTGGACGGGCGGCTCGCTGAGGTGGTTCTCTCCTTAGGTCGCGATTCTGAGAAACTGAGGCAGATGAAAACTCGCCTGGCCGAAATGCATGTGGTGGATGCCGCACGGCGGATTGCGGACCGAATGGCCGCGCATCTACAGCTTAGCGCTCCCCGGGGTGCGGCTGGCGGGTCCAGTTCCCGCCCGGCCGCCAACGTCTTCTGTGCTCCTTCCTCAACTTAGACTCTCTCGAAGTTTTAACTCTCTAGCGACCTGTGCCAAGCAGTCCTGATTCAGTCTCCGACCACCTACGACAGCGACTCGACCCGTCATCGATCGTTCAGTCGGGGCAACCTTTGGCCAAGAAGACGACGTTAAGGGTTGGCGGTAAGGCGGACATTTATGTGGAGCCGGCCCACGAGGCCGACCTGGCGACAGTGTTGCGGGTTTGTCGTGACCTCTCGCTGCCGGTGACGTTGCTGGGGCGTGGCTCGAATTTGCTGATTCGGGACGGCGGGATTCGAGGCGTTGTCGTCTGCCTGGCCCAGCCCGCCTTCAGCCACATCGTGGTAGAAGGCGAACGGCTTCGCTGTGGGGCGGGTGCTCGCCTGAAAGCGGTGTCGGTGGAGGCTCGACGCGCGGGTTTGACAGGACTGGAATTTCTCGAAGGGATACCGGGGAGCGTTGGCGGCGCCCTGCGAATGAATGCAGGTGCGATGGGCGTTTGGACCTTCCACGTTGTCGAATCCATCCGCTATATGACCCCCGGTGGTGAAATCGAGGAGCATCCGGCCGCCGAAGTGGAATCGCGCTATCGCTGCTGCCCGATTCTGAAAACACACGTGGCTTTATCGGCAGTGTTGCGGGGAACTCCCTCGACCACGGCTGAAGTCGCGGCTCGGATGAGCGCCTATAGTTCGAAACGCTGGGAAAGTCAGCCGGCTCAACCCAGCGCGGGATGCGTTTTCAAGAACCCCGCGGCGGTGCCCGCCGGCAAGCTCATTGACGAACTGGGGCTGAAGGGCACCCGCGTTGGTGGGGCGGTGGTGTCGGACGTGCATGGGAACTTCATTGTGAACGAAGGGGATGCCACGGCGGCTGATGTGTTGAAACTCATCGAAACAGTGCGGGAAAGGATTCGTGCGGCCCGGGGAATTGAGATGGAAACCGAGGTGGAAATTCTCGGGGAGGATCTGCCTCTCTCCTGACCGCAGGAGCCTCTAGGACTTACAAAAAACGGGTTGCCGGAGTGAGCTATGTCTAAATCTTACACGATTACGGTGATGCTAGGTGGACCCTCGGCCGAACGTGAGGTGTCGCTCGTGACGGGAACGGCCGTCGCGCGAGCGCTTCGCTCATTGGGACATCGGGTGCACGAGCTCGATCCCCAGCCTGGTAACTGGGATTTGCCCCCCGGGACAGAGGTGGTGTTCCTGGCGCTGCACGGCACCTATGGGGAGGACGGCACCGTTCAGCAGGAATTGGAGAATCTCGGGGTGCCCTACACGGGATGCGGCGTCGAGGCCAGTCGCTTGGCCTTTGATAAGGTCCTGACCAAGCAGCGGTGTGTGGAGCATGGGGTCCCCACCGCCCGATACCAGGTTTTCGATCGAGCCTCCAAGCCTTGGCCCACGGGGTGGGAGCCCCCCGTCGTTCTAAAGCCAGTCCGGCAGGGCTCCAGCGTGGGGCTGCAGTTCGTGCGTGAAATCTCCGCCTGGCCGCAGGCGTTGGCGGAGTCGTTGAAGTATGACACCGAAGTCCTGATGGAAGAGATGATCCTGGGTCGAGAGACCACCGTAGGCATCCTGGCGGGAGTTCCTTTGCCGGTGGTCGAAGTTCGCCCCAAACAGGGCGGATACGACTACCGTAACAAATATACGGCGGGTGCCACGGAGTATCTATGTCCTGCCCCGTTCGAGCCGGGGGTGACCTCCGGCATTCAGAACGCGGCCTTGGCGGCATTTCGGGCCATCCAGGGACGCGACTATGCCCGGGTCGATGTGATGGTTCGTCCGGACGGCAGTCCGGTGGTTCTTGAGGTGAATACGCTGCCGGGCATGACTGAGACCAGCCTGCTGCCGAAGGCTGCGGCTGCGGCCGGTATGAGCTACGAGCAGCTTTGCCAGCGCATGATTGAACTGGCGGTCGCCCGGGCCTGACCGGACGGGCGCAGGTGGCACCCGGTCTCAGTCCAGAGAACTCATCTCTTTTTCACGATACTATTGACGTCGGGCGGATCGCTTTTGCATCATCCTGCCAGTTCAAGACCGTGTTGCTGTCCGACCTTATTTCGCGTTCCCGCTTCCGAGCCGCCGTGGAGTCCCATGGCTGGGTGAGGGGGCTGTCTCGGTTTCTTTCTTTTCTCCCATGAGTTGGTTTAGCCGCCGTCAACGAAATCGACAACACCGCCGCCGCCATGTGCTTGATGTGAAGTTGAGCAATGAGCAGCGGCACGGTGCTCGCATGCGCTGGCTGGGCCTAACCTTAGCGACGGCATCGGTGGCGTTCCTGATCTTGGTGGTCTGCTGGCGGGGTGGAGAATGGGCGCTTCAACGACTCATCTACCAGAATCCGGCGTTCGCCGTGAATGAGATTGATATTGGGACGGATGGAGTCATCGCCTTGGAGCAGTTGCGTCGGTGGGCCGGTGTGGAGCTGGACTCGAACCTCTTTGCACTCGACCTGAACCGTATCAAGCGGGATTTGGAGTATGTGCCGGTGATTCAGTCGGCCGAGGTGGAGCGCATTTTGCCGCACACCTTGCGTATCCGGGTCACGGAACGTGAGCCCTTGGCTCAGTTCGTGTTTGCGCAGCCTCGTTTGGGAGGCACTCCGGATCAGGTGACTTACACTCTCGACGAGGAGGGCTTTGTGATGCCCCAGATCAGCGCCTATCAGCGCGCGATCCCAGCACCCACGAATGAATTTTTGCCGATCATTACCGGAGTTCCCCCGGCTGAGATTCGTCCCGGGCGGCGGGTGGAGTCACCGCAGGTGCTGGCGGCCCTGGCCTTGGTTACCGCCTTTGAGCGGTCGCCCATGGCCGGCCTGGTTGACATTCGGGAGATCCATGTGGGCAGTCCGGATGTCCTGCTGGTCAGCACGGAGCAGCGCGGTCGCATCGTGTTTGGGCTGAAAAACCCTGCTCAGCAGCTGCAGCGCTGGCGCAGTATTTACGATCATGGCCAGCGCCGGGGCTTGCAACTGGCGTCGCTGGACCTCTCGGTGGGGAACAACATCCCTGCCCAATGGCTGGAAGCCGGCGAGGCCGCCCTGGTGAAACCCAAAACCTCCCGTCAGATGAGGGTGAGGAAAAAGCATGTTTAAGAGCAATTCTGTCATAGTGGGATTGGAAGTCGGCACCTCGAAGGTGTGCGCCGTCGTGGGCGAGGTGAACGAGAACGACGAACTCAACATCACCGGAGTTGGACAGGCCCGCTCCCGCGGAGTGCGCAAGGGAGAGATCGTGGATAGCGCGCGGGTGGAGGTGGATATCCGAGCGGCCCTGGATGAGGCCGAGCAGATGGCCGATGTCGAAATTCGCAGCGTCTACCTGGGTGTGACGGGCAGCCACATCTCTGCGCTGACCAACCGGGGGATGTATCCGATTGTCTCCGCGGACCGCGAAATCACAAGCGAGGATGTCGAGGACGCGATTAAGAATGCCAAGGCAGTCCGGCTGCCGGCCGACAACGAGATTCTGCACGCGACTCGCCAGCATTTCGTCATCGACGGACAAGAGGGCATCGTGGACCCGGTCGGAATGTTTGGCTCGCGGGTGGAAGTGGACATGCACGTGATCCACGGGAACCTCAATCGGTTGCAAAATCCGATTCGCGCTGTGAAGAATCTTCAACTCGAGGTGGAGTCGGTGGCCTTCAACGGACTGGCGGCTGCCTTGAGCGTGCTGACTCCCGACCAGCGCAAGATGGGGGCTTTGGTGATTGATCTTGGCGGCGGGGTCACCAACTACATCGTTTACACCGGTGGCGCGGTCAAGTACGCGGGGGTTCTGGCGGTCGGCGGGGATCATGTCACCAACGATCTTGCCTATGGCCTGAAGGTACCGCTGAAGCGCGCCGAGCAGCTCAAGGTGGACTATGGTGCCGCTTTGGTTTCTCCCAGCGTGAAGGGTCAGACTGTGACTACGGAGGCTGAACTGGGCATGCCGGCGCGGACCCTCAATCTGGAACATCTTCAGAATATCATGAGCCTGCGCATCGAGGAGATGTTCCAGCTCATCGCACAGGAGATTGGTCAGGCTGGTCTGCTGAATTACCTGGGTGCCGGCGTTGTCTTGTGTGGTGGCGGGGCTCGGACGGCGCGCATTCAGGAGGCGGCGGAAACGGTTTTCCAACTCCCGGTGAGCCTGGGACGCACGAACTCCATCAGCGGGATCAAGTCGGCTCTGGATCAGCCCGAATTCGCCACGGCGATCGGTCTCGTCCGATTCGGCTCGTTTCAGGAAAAGCGCAAGGCAGGCTCCTCCACACTAACTCAGACTCTCAAGCAGACTTTGGGCGGTTTCCTCCGTCGAGCGATGCTATGATTTTCGAACCTTCCGACTTCAGGAGCTAACTGACTATGGATATCTCTGGGACGGTGCCTGCGCGACGGGTGTTCCAATTGCGCGTGATCGGCGTGGGCGGCGCGGGTTGCAATGCCGTGAGCCAATTGGCCATTCAGCCGTTGGAAGGTGTGGACTTCGTGCTCATCAACACGGACGCCGCTGCCTTGGCCCGAACCAGCTTGGAACGGCGTTTTGTGATTGGAGAGCGCTCCATGCGTGGGCTGGGAGCCGGCGGGGATCCTGAACGGGGCCGGCTTGCAGCCGAAGAGGATCTGGCTTTGCTGCGGCAGTTGTGCGACGGCGCCGATGTCGTGTTCATCATTGCCGGAATGGGGGGTGGAACCGGAACGGGTGCTGCCCCGGTCCTGGCTCGGGTGGCCCGGGAAACGGGAGCCTTGGCGATCGGCATCGTGGTTCTGCCCTTCGACTGTGAAGGGCGGCCGCGGCAACACCGTGCGGTCGAGGGATTGACGCGGTTGAAGAGCTGCGCCGACACCGTGATCTGTCTGCCTAACCAGGAGGTGCTCCGGCTCATCGATGAGCGAACGAGTTTGTTGGACGCTTTCCGGCTCGCGAACGAGTGGGTGGGGCAGGGGGTTAGCGGACTCTGGCGGCTGCTGTCGCGCCCAGGCCTTATCAATGTCGACTTTGCCGATGTCTGTGCCGTTCTGCGCGGTCATCATGCCGAGAGCTCGCTGGTCTCGGTCGAGTCGCGGGGAGAAAATCGGGTGGGAACAACGTTGGAGAAGCTGCTAGCCCATCCGTTGGTGGATGGCGGCAACCGTCTGGCGGAGGCCTCTCAGATTTTGGTCTGCATCGTGGGCGGGCCTGAACTGGCATTGCGAGATGTCAACCACATCCTCGAGCAGATCCGTCGGCACGCGGAGCAGGCTCTGCTGGTCATGGGGGCCGCCATCGAAGAGGGTTATCAGGATCGGATTGCGGTCACCCTGGTGGCTTCGGTAGCCAATAAGGAAGCGGCAGTGCAGCCGTCCCCCAGTGCGGAGATCGCCTCGACCGTGGTTCCCTTCCCGCCCCAGCCTACTCGGACAACGGCGTCCGATCAGGACGAGCCTCTGTTGCGGCAGGAGAGTCTGGAGGATCAGGTGCGCGCCCCTTCTCGGTTCGTGGCGCCTCCTCCCGATAGCAGCCCCGAGATGATCCAAGCGATGGCCAATCAGTCATCGAGCCGCGGCCGCCGGAAAAGCAATGTTTGGAAGCAGGGGACGCTCAATTTGGAAATTGTCTCGAAAGGACGTTTCGAGAAAAGCGAGCCCACTATCATCCACGGCCAGGATTTGGACATCCCCACGTTCGTACGCCGTGGAGTTGTTCTGAACTGACCGGAAACCCCTCGACGGTATCTCTTTCCGAAGGCGACTTGGCGCAAGCCAGGTCGCCTTTTTTCTTTTCGTCCGGCGTGCGGATCGGGTTTGCCCTAAAACTGGCAATGGACTCACCACGGATTTCACGGATGACACGGATCAGGAAGGGGTTGTGATATTCCTTAGCGGGGGATCGCAGTCCCTTTGAGAAAAGTGAGGTGTCCGAGCAATCCGTGGTTCCATTCTCCTTTTTAGGTTCAGCGTTGTGGTTGCCGGAGCGGCACATGCTCATTTGCCTAGAACCCGGGTGGCCAGGCGATCTATCCTCCTCTCCGTCATGAGCACGGAAGCCCACGCCCCAGCGGTTTCTTCGTTTCAACTTCGCCGCCTTCCCGGCCCTCACGGTCGTTCCTCGGCAGGTTTCATTTGGCCGGGGCGTCGCGAGTTGGTTGGGTTGGGATGGGTCTGGATCTTGTGCTGGGTGATCGGGGTGTTAAGGCCGTCGGCCATCGAGGCGGCCAATCCGGGAGGCTATCACGTTCACTGGGCCGTTTCTGGCGGCGGCCTGGCCGACGACCAGGCAACGGCGCTGGCGGTGGATGGCCTTGGTCAGTTGCATGTGGCGGGGTATTTTTCGGGAGCGGCTTCCTTCTCCGTCAATCAGTTCACCAACGCCCGGCTGTTCGAAGCCTTTCTGGCCCTCTACGACCGCAATGGCGATCTGCTCTGGGTGAGGTCAGCCGGAGGACCCAGTCAGGATGCGGCGCTGGGAGTAGCGGCGGAGCCGGACGGGCAATCCTGGGTCACGGGTTACTTTCAGTCTGTTGCGTCGTTTGGAGCTCAGACACTCACCAATGCGGCTGGGAACGATGCCTTCCTGGCCCGCTATGATCCGGATGGCAGTTGCCTCTGGGCGCGGGGTCTTTCAGGTCCTGGCGATGACCGAGGTTACGCCGTGGCGGTGGATACAGCGGGGAACGGATACTTCACCGGACATTTTCAAAATGGAGCCTCCATCGACGGCGCCTCCCTGACCAACCGCGGGGGCGTCGACTTGTTCCTGGCGAAGTTCAGTCCGGTCGGGGAGTTGTTGTGGGTTCGCGTGGCCGGCGGACCGGGTGTCGACGTAGGCTATGGACTGGCGATCGATCCGTCCGGTGACGTGCTCATTTGTGGTTACCACGGGGCGCAGGCCCGCTTTGGTGAGACTACGGAGGAGGTGAGGGGAAACGTGGACCTTTTTGTTGCCAAATACAGCTCGGCTGGAGATTTGAAATGGGTGAGATCGGCTGGTGGGGAAGATCAGGATTATGCCAACGCCCTGAGTGTGGATTCGGAGGGGGGCATTTATCTCACCGGCACTGTTCGTGGGGACGCAACGTTTGGAGAGTTGGTGGCGGCGGGAGTCGGGAATCGCACCTACCTGGCTCGTTACGACAGCGAGGGTAACTTTGGCTGGGTGCGGACTTTCGGGGGGAGTGATGCTCGCGGATTGGCGGCTCAAGGAGGTCATGTCTTTGTGGCCGGGCAGTTTTTGGGGACGGCGAGTTTCGAGACAAATCAGGTGGTGAGCGCCGGAAACTTCGACGCCTTTCTGGCCCGCTATGGCTCCGACGGCAGCCTGGAGTGGGTCCGCCGTTTGGGAGGTACCGGAACGGACGTTGGTTTGGCTTTGGCTGCGGGTCCGCTGGACTCCTGCTACCTCGCGGGTCGGTTCGGTGCGAAGGTGGAATTGGATCGCATCAATCTCACTACCGGCGGCGGCACGGATGCGTTTGCGGCGCTGGTGAGCGCCGCACCTTTGATGATCGTGCAACCCCTGGGGTTGACGGTCTCTCCTGGCGCGGAAGCACAATTGATGACTGAGAGCGTCGGGGCCGAGCCGCTTCACTATCAGTGGTTCTTCAACGAGACCGTTCCGGTTCCACATGCCACCAATGCCACCCTGCGGCTGCTGGATGTGGCTCCGGCTCAGTCGGGCCTCTATTCACTGATGGTCACTAACGCATTCGGGAGTGCCACCAGCAGTCCCGCCTATCTCAACGTTTTTGGACTTCCACTGCCCAAGGTAAGAGTAGGTGGGTTGCTGACGACGGGTATCGATCTGACCAACGCCGCCTCTGCTGAGGTGTCCTTGGAAGTGAACCTTCCGGGAGCGTCTCTCTTTTACAGTCTCGACGGGTCCATTCCGAACCAGGGTTCCCTTCGATACACGGGTCCTTTTCTGGTAACCACCTCAGCCGTGGTTCGCGCCATCGCTTACGACCGGTCCTTGACGTCGAGTCAATCGGACCCAGTCCCCATCCGTTTTCATCTGAGCCCGCCCCGCTTTTCGATCGATGGCGTTGCGGGGACGGAATTCACCTTCTCGAACGTGACCTCCGTGAGCGTGATGCTCTCGTCCGGCCTGGTCGGCGCGTCCATGAGCTACACCCTGGATGGCTCGGTTCCGGGCACCAATGCGAGCGTGTACACCTCACCCATTGTCCTCACCCAAACGACAACTCTTCGTGCTTCAGCGGCGCTTCCTGGTTACACCACCGGGGTCAGCGACCCGGTTCTGGTGCGCATCTTCAGATCGTATCCCTTGGTTTTGGCTCCCGTGCGCGACGGGGTCGTTACCGTTCGTCCGTCCGGTGGAGTGTATCCATTGGGGACCGTGGTGCAGATGACCGCGCAGCCGGCTCGAGGGTGGAGCTTTCTGCGGTGGTCGGGTGATGCGGAGGGCACCAACCCAGTGATTCTGGTCACGATGGATCGGGCTCGTGAGGTAGAGGCGTTGTTTGGCACTGTATTGACCACCACGAATTTGGGCTTGGGTTCCATTCAACTGGAGCCGGCATCCCCAGCTTACGCCCGTGGCCAGGTGATCCGAGCTACGGCGATCCCGGGGCCCGGACAGTTCTTTGCTCTCTGGGGAGGAATTGCCAATGGGGAGACCAATCCTCTGACCTTTACCATCAATGGGCCGGTACCGACCCTCTCGGCACTGTTCTCGCCACTGGCTGACAACACCTATTCGCTCACCGTGATTCCGCAAGGGCAAGGGGAAGTCCGCTGGATGCCTCAGCAATCGTCGTTTGAAGCGGGGACGGAAGTTAGGGTGGAAGCATTTCCGGCCAGCGGCTCACGTTTTCGTGGGTGGAGTGGCGATCGGAATTCGACCGAGCTGCCTTTGATTCTGCAGATGACCTCCAATGTGGTGCTTACGGCCCAGTTCGTGGAGCTCGGCCTGAAGAGTTTTTCAGTCCTTCAAGAAACCGGCCTGACTTTCCGAGCGATTGCCCCGACCGGACAGGTGGTGCAGGTTCAAGTTTCGAGCAACTTGGTTGACTGGACCGCCTGGAGGTCGATTACCAATCGGGCATCGGAAGTGGAAGTTCAGGACCGGGTGGGTGAGGATCCCGTGCGTTTCTATCGGCTGCTGTGGGAATGAAGGTGGGTTGATTCGCTCGTTAGCTGACGGATTGAAAGCCTGCCTCGACCGCCGATCTGAGGGAAGCGCCTGAAGGCGGACGAAGGAACTATAAATCTCATCGGACCGCCTCGCGATCAACTCCGTACGGGGGACCGGCCCTTCGGCACATGGAGTTCCTGCTTCAGCAGGTTCGGCGTCCCTAACATCGTTGCGGTTGACTCAGGATCGCCAGGTTGTTTTCCGTCCGGCGACGCTGACCTCCCGGCGCGCCATCGCCGCCACGACCTGCGGGTAGAGCCGGCGTTCCGCGAATTGGATTCGCTCGTGAAGCGTTTGGTAGGTGTCGGTGTCCATGACCGGCACCGTCTCTTGGCCGATGATCGCGCCGCTGTCGATCCCCTGATCCACGAAATGCACCGTGCAGCCGGTAAACTTGACCCCGTAGTCCAAGGCTTGCTTCCAAGCTTCCAAACCGGGAAAGGACGGGAGCAGGGAGGGGTGAATGTTGATGACCTTTTGAGGAAACGCATTCAGGAAATTGCCCTTCAGAATGCGCATAAACCCGGCCAGCACCACCAGATCTACTTTGGCGGCCTTAAGTCGATCAATGTAGAGACGCTCAGATACCTCATCCAGTTTGGTTCGAAAGTTCCCCGGCGGGATGTATTCCATGGGAAGAAACCGGTTTTTGGCATGCTGCAAGATACCCGCATCGGGTATATCGCTGATCACCACCGCGATTTCGGCCGGGATCATGCCCGAAGCGCAGGCATCGGAGATGGATAGCATGTTCGAGCCTTTGCCGGACCCCAGGATGCCCAATCGGAATGGTTCGGTACGTTTCACCGCGCTGTCTTATCGGAAGATTCGAGGTTTGTCATGTTGGAGTTTTTCGGATTCGCATTGATCGGTCCGTGGGGGTGCTTTTAGGCTGCGCTCCGTGGAACCACCGATCTCAACCAGCACGCACGAAGAACCATGGAGAATTTTTCGAATCCTAGCGGAGTTCGTCGATTCTTTCGAGCGGCTGTCCACCATCGGACCCGCGGTGACCATCTTTGGCTCGGCGCGGACGAAGCCCTCCAAGGCAGAGTACCGCTTAGCCATGAAAATGGCGGAGACCCTGGCCAAGCGCGAATTTGCCATCATCACCGGCGGAGGTCCGGGAATCATGGAGGCCGCCAACCGCGGGGCAGCCAAAGCGGGCGGTAAATCGATTGGATTGAACATCAAGCTGCCCCAAGAGCAGGTGCAGAATCCCTACGCCAACATCCAGATCGATTTCCATTACTTCTTCTCCCGGAAGGTTTGCCTGGTGAAGTATAGCAGTGCCTTCATCTATCTGCCTGGAGGGTTCGGGACCCTGGATGAGTTCTTCGAAGTGCTCACCTTGGTGCAGACCCGGAAGATCGAGGGGTTTCCGGTCATTCTGCTGGGGACGGCCTATTGGAAGGGACTGATGAAATGGATCGAGAAGACGCTGGTTCCTGCCGGGTTCATCGATCCGGAAGATTTGAAGTTGGTGACGATCACCGACGATCTGCAGCAGGTCGCCGACCAGATCCAAGCCTACGTGCGCCAACGCGGCGCTGAAGCGATGCGCTACCAGGCGTTTTCTTAGGGCAACAGCTTACCCACCAGGGTGCTGATGCTCTTGCCATCGGCCCGACCGGCCGCCTTGGCTTGGACCGCCTTGATCACGGCGCCCATCTCCTTCTTAGAAGTGGCCCCGACCTCGGCAATTGTGGTTCGCACCAGTGCTTCCAGTTCCTCCGCTGCGAGCGCCTTGGGCAAGAACACTTCGAGCACCGCAATCTCGGCAGTCTCGTGGGCGGCTTGTTCTGCCCGGCCGGCGGCCTGGTATTGCTCGATGGAATCGCGTCGTTTCTTGATCTCCTTCTGCACCACGCTGACCACTTCAGCATCTCCCAGGGCGTCCTGCTTCTTCTCGATCTGGAGATATCCCAGTGCTGATTTAAGGAGTCGCAGCGTCGACAACCGGGCGGCGTCCTTGGCCAGCATGGCCGACTTGATTTCCTGACTGATTTGGTCCTGGAGTGACATGGTGGAGAGGGACGGCGCTAGCTTTTCTTGGGGGCCTTAACGCGTAGGCTCCGGATCTGATCCCGCAATCGGGCGGCGCGTTCGTAATCTTCATTCGTGACCGCTTCCGACAACTGCTGCTCCAGTTGCTCCCGCTTGGATGGTTTCCGGCGCGAGGTCGGGATGGATTTAACCTCGTTCAGCCAGTTTTCCAAAGACTCGATTTCCAGGCTGTGGTCGCGGAGATCCTGGCGATCCATTTCAGTATAGAACTCGTTGAGCATCTGGATGCCTGACTCGATTTCGGCGATGGCTTTGCCGGGATGCTTGCCGCGGAGCAGCGGAGTTGCCCGCGCGCGAGTCAGGATCATGAGCGATTGCGGACGAAATTGTTGCAGACTCCAGGCCATCTCGCCGGAGCTCGCGTAGCGCGCCACAAAGTCGAAGACGCCTAAATTGCGCAGGCAGTCTCTTTCGACGGCTTGATGCTCCTCCAGTTGGAGCAGGCAGATGTATCGGTGATGATACTGAAGTGCCTCGAGGTGAAGGCGCGTGCAGGCATCGGGCGAGAGCTTGAAGGTGTCGTCGGTCCCATGGGCCATGACATGCTCGTCGAGCCTGCTCAGCAGGAACTCATAAAAGGATTCGAACCCATTAGGGCGCTTGCCGTCGGGGCGGCCCTCTAGGTTCATTTGGAGAATCCCCAAGTCCACCCGCAGCTGGAGCTTGGTCTTTCGGTCCTTGCCTTTAATTTTCCTCACCATCACCTCGCCAGGACGATAGTCCCATCGGTCCAGGAGGTTAGAGATGTCAAGAATCATGCGCTGCGAGTTACTATGGCGGCAGAAATGTCCTAAGTCAACGCAGAGCCTTCCGGCTCATTTCTCGATTCCCTTCGGACCGATTCTTGGATTCAATCGATCCATGAACCAGTCCTTCGCATCCAAGTGGTCGTTCGCGGCCGTCGCCGCCCTCCTGACCTGTCTCCCGTTGGCTTCATCCGCCGCCCGCTCCCCCGGCATCGGCGACAGTTTCAAAGGTCCTATCGGGTTGCAATTGTACAGCTTGCGCGCGGAATTCACTCGGAACGTTCCAACCACGATTGAAAAAGTGAAGAATTTCGGATTCAAAGAGGTTGAGTTGGCTGGCACCTACAACCTTTCCCCAGAGAAGTTCAAAGCCATGCTCGATGCCGCTGGGTTGCTTCCGGTGAGCGGCCATTTCCCCTTTGAGCGTTACAAGAACGACCCGGAAGGCGTGGCACGGGATGCCAAGGCGTTGGGACTGAAGTACGCAGGCTGTGCTTGGATTCCCCACGACGGCGAGTTTGATGAGAAAGAATGTCGCGATGCCGCCCGGATTTTCAATCAGGCGGGGGCCGTCCTTAAAAAGCAGGGCATCCAGTTTTTCTATCATTGTCATGGCTATGAGTTTCGTCCGTTTGGCGACATCACGTTCATGGATCTGTTGATGAAGGAGACCGAGCCCGCCTTGGTGGCCTACCAGATGGATGTGCTCTGGGTGGTCCACCCGGGGCAAGACCCGGTGGCCTGGCTCAAGAAGTACCCGAAGAGGTGGCAGTTGCTTCACCTGAAGGATTTGAAGCGCGGGGTGAAAGGCGACTTTACCGGCAAGTCTGATGTCACCAACGACGTGGCTCTGGGCCAGGGCCAGATGGATTGGCCCAAAATCCTCAAGGCGGCTCGTCGCGCTGGGGTGAAGCATTACTTCATTGAGGACGAATCTCCCAGCGTCGAGGCGCAGATTCCTGAAAGCTTGAAGTATCTGGAATCGGTGTCCTGGTAAGCCGAACTCGAGGGCAGCCCTCGGACTGGCCAGACGCTCGTTCTCCCACCATGCCTCGTTTGCTGCCATGGCTGTTCTTGTGGTCGGGTTTGGGAAGCTTGGGAGCCCAAGTCGCCTGGGCTAAGCTGTTCGCCATCGGGTTGGGCCATGAAGTGCCATCGGTCCTTTCCGTGGTCACGACGGTGATGCTGGGACTGGCGCTCGGTAGCGCCCTTTGGAGTTTAAAGCCGTCAGACTGGTCCCCTCTGCGCGGCTATGCCTGCCTGGAGTTGGCGATCGGACTCGGAGCCATTCTCTCGGCTTTCGTGGTGCTGCCTTGGTGCCGGATGGTGGGCGGCTGGATGGGGGTGGATCCGGGGCAAACGGTTCAATGGGGCCTGAGTTTTCTGGCTCCCCTCCTCATTCTATTGCCGTCGACGGTGGCGATGGGGGCGACGCTTCCTGCCATGGAGGCCATGGTTCAAAATCCTCGGCAGGGGACCTCGGCAGGCGGCTTGGGTGCCGCCTATGCCTTCAACACCTTCGGGGCTTTCCTGGGTTGTCTGCTAACCGCGTTTGTGGTGATGCCCGCCCTGGGGTTGTGGTGGAGCTTGGTTGCCTGCGGGGCTGTGAACTTGATGTGTGCCGCGGTGGCGGGATGGCTGGTACGTGTCGAGTGTGCGACGAAACCAATCCCCGCCCGCTCCTCTGCCCGGGCTCAGCGGGTGACGGGGGGAGCCCCGGTGTCGCGGCGGCGGCTATTGAGCACCCTGTTTCTCACGGGGTTACTCGGGCTGGGAGTGGAGGTGGTGGGAATCCGAGCCTTGTCGCAGATCTTTGAGAACACGATCTACTCCTTCGCGACCGCATTGGCTGTGTATCTAGTGGCGACCGCGGTGGGCGCCGCAGCCTATCATCGCTGGATCGAGTTTCGCCTGGCCGCTCCTCGGTTGCTGTCCCATTTGTTTGCCTGGGTGGCATTGGGTTTGATCTTGGCCGCCCTGTTTCTTCCCCGATCCAAATCCGTGTACGGACAGGTGCATCGGTGGACCGGGGAAGGACTGACCGGTGTCCTTTTGGCCGAACTGACCTTGGCGGCGGGAGTCTTCTTGATCCCGTGTTTGGTCATGGGTGGCTTGTTTGTGCAGTGGGTTTCGATGGCACGAGCTGCCGGAAGCACACCGAGCCGTGCGGTGGCCTTGAACTATGCTGGCGGCGCGCTAGCCGGAGTTGTTTTCGGCTTGGTGCTATTGCCGAGCGTGAATTTCCTAGGATGTTTCGCCGTTCTCGCACTGGGCTATCTGCTCCTGGCCCCTTCCTTTCGCACCTGGTCGTGGGGAGCTGCAGCAGTGAGCTGGATGCTTCTGTTGCTTTCCCCGCCGGACCTCGGGTTGGTAGAGCGGCCGCCAGGTTCCACTGTGGTGGCCACGCGAGCGGGAGCGATGGGCATGGTGTCGGTGGTCGAAGATGCGGCGGGTCAGCGCACGCTTCGGCTCAACAACCGATTCCAGATGGGAGGGACGGCGGCGGTGGTGGCGCAGCGGCGGCAAGCCCATCTTCCCCTCTTGCTCCACCCGCAGGCCCGCCGGGCACTGTTTCTGGGCCCGGGAACCGGGATCACTCTGGGAGCGGCGACGACCTACCCGGAGCTGGAAATCGACGGCGTCGAACTGGTGCCCGAGATCTTGGAGATGATGCCACTGTTCGAGCCGCAGAACCTGGCACCGCAGAAGAATCCGCGCGTGACGCTCTATGCCGCGGACGCTCGGCGGTTCGTCCAGGTGACTTCTGAAACCTATGATGTGATCGTAGCGGATTTGTTTCATCCGGCTCAGGATGGCAGCGGATCGCTCTACACGCAGGAGCATTTCCAGAGCCTGCGCAATAGGCTTCGG
Source organism: Verrucomicrobiales bacterium (assembly GCA_016793885.1). Lineage (NCBI taxonomy): Bacteria > Pseudomonadati > Verrucomicrobiota > Verrucomicrobiia > Verrucomicrobiales > Verrucomicrobiales bacterium. Next base: position 24,886 of record JAEUHE010000031.1, on the reverse strand, counting down.
CCGGGCGGTCTGGTTTGCCAGTGGCTGCCACTGCATCAGATGGATGCCGCGACCTGGAAGATGGTGTTGCGGACTTTCCAGAGCGTCTTTCGTCAGAGTGAGGCCTGGTTGTTGCATTTCAACGTGGATATTCCGGTTCTCGGTTTGGTGGGGCGAATGGAGGATCCCTCGGTGGACTGGATGGGGCAGGTGGAGCAACGGTTTCGGTCGGCCGATGCCACCGAGTTGCGCAGCGCCGGGTTCCAGAACGCGATTCAGCTGATCGGATGTCGATTGGCTGGGGCAGGGCAGCTTGCCCAGTTGGCGGGGTCGGGCGCCTTGAATCGGGATGAGTTTCCGCGGGTTACCTTTCTTGCGCCACGAAGCCTTACGAGCTCAAGCGCGCCCTCCTCCTCCACATTGATTCAGCTGTTGGACGATTGCGCTCGAACCCTGGCGACATCTCGCGATGCGGCGAGTGAGCAGCCGTTTCAACAGGAAGGGCTGGTTCGGTCGTTCGTGCTGGCGAGGGATCACTATTTACGGGGGCTGAGCCAGGAGGCGTCCGGGGACTTCAAGCAGGCGGTCGAGCTGTATTTCAAATCCGCCGAGGCTAGCCTGTATTTCACGGCGTCGTACGCTCGACTCATCAGCGTCATCCAAGTAATGGCTCAGGCGGATCCGCAGCGGGCGCGATTGCTCTACGATCGTCTTCTTAGTGTGCGACCTGATCAGCCCTTGGGAAAGAAGATGCTTGGCCCGCTCTTCGAGGTGAAGAGTCCTGAGTGACGTGGACCCGCAACTCAGCCAAGAGACCCAACGGGACTGATATGCACCGCAGAGACGGGAAGAGGCGCAGAGAAGACCGATTCCAGAGGAACCTAAAACGGCGGTTTTAACCACGGATTCCTCGGATGACTCGTCACCTTCTAAGGACCCATCTAGCTGAGTTCTTGGCTCGATGGATGCCCTACTTCGCAGGCGCTCCCTGCAAGGGCTTGTCGCGGGGATATCGTTCGGAGTCGGGAGGGGCGTCGTTCTGATCGAAGCGTTCGCCCGGCTCGAGGTGGATGGTGAAGTCTTCCAGATTTTTCGACACTACCCCCAGGAGACGACCGTCGTTCAGCCAATCCTTGTTCGGATTCTTTGCTGACAGGCGATACCCCGGGATGCGTAGCCAGAGGCTGGCGCGGCCCGGTGGTATTCCTCGGATCTCGAAATCGCCTTCCTCTTCGATCGTGACCTGAGCGGAATCGTTGGAATCTTCGAGCGAGAAGCTCAGCCTGGTCTTCTCGGGAATCGGCTTGCCGTCGGACATCACTACCTTTCCGCTAATGGAAAGTGAGGGTCGCATGGCGAGGTCACCCAAATCCACGGTCGATCCGTTGTCGCCTGTCACAAAAGCGTGTGGCGCGAGCGTCGCTCCGAGGCTGATTACTTCCTTCATCTGCGTGGTGATCCAAAAGCTCCGTCTAGCCGGCACATGCTCCAGTTTGAATCGCCCTTCCTCGTCGGTGGCGATCTCCAGGTTGGCGAGGTAGTTTTCCATGCTGCGTTCCTGCGTGGACATGTCGAGGGTGAGCTCGGACATGGGCCGCTGGCCATTGAGCAGTCGTCCCGTGACGGTTACCCCTGTTTTGACCGGAATCAGGTAGGATTTTCCGACATCCAGCCACATCTTTTCTCGAGCCAGGCCCCGAGGTTTCAGGGTCACCAAAAGGCCCTTCAGGTCGGACTTGCAGGTGAACAGGAACTCTCCATGGGCATCGGTGGCAGCGATGGGATCCGCCAGGTTCTTCGCTGAAGTGTAGCTGTACTGACCGTAACGTGCGCCCTCCACCTCGACAATCGCTCCCGCCAGTGGCTTTCCTTCGGGATCCAGCAGTTTGCCGACAATGCGATGTTCGGGCAGGGCTTTGGGAAAGGTGATGGGTTTGAGACTGGCCTCAACGCTGCCGGCCTCGGGATCCACGTTTCGTATGTAGCGAGGCAGATGTCCCTTCGCGACCACGAGCAGACGAAAATCGAGGTCACTATCGAGACCTGACAACACGAACTTTCCCGAAGTATCGGTCTGGGTATGTTTGGCGCAATCGGGGTAGCAGCTTGGGCAGACGATGGATTTTCCATCCTTGGGCTGTGCCGTAAACACATACACTGCGGCGCCCTCGATGAAGTCGCCGTCGGCCCCGGTGACCAGTCCCCGGACGTCCAGGGGAGTTCCCGCCCGCGCGTTCGGGCCTGCTCCGAGCCAGCAGAGCGACGCCGCTGCCAGGGCAAGAGTAGCCTGCCATCGCTTCGGTCGGCGAAGGTAGAATTGGGATGAAGCATTCATAAGGGGAAGAGTTGGGGGTGAAGGGCTAGGGCATCGAGGATCGTTTCTGCGCACGAACGAGGCCGGACTTTAATCGGTCGGGTGCGACGTCCCGGGCTACGATCCGGCCTTTGGCATCGAGGACCAGCGTGAGCGGCAGGGTGTTGAAACCGACTTGATCGATCCAGGTCAGCCGATCGCGGCCTTGCGCGCGGGCCAGCGTCCACTGGTGGTCAACACCCGTGGGCGCAGCCGAGGCCCGAGCTTGGTCCTCATCGAGGTTGACGGCCACGAACGTCACCTCATTGCTCACTTGTAGCTGCCCGCGCGCGGTGTCGACCTTTTTGAGATGATCCCGCGCTCCTAAAGCCCAATCCGCCCAGAGCGTCACCACCACCGGCTTGCCGCGCAGGTTGGAGAGTTTCATGGGTTTGTCATCGCTCGTGAGCAAGGGCAGATCCAGCGGGGCCGAGGGCTTGGTTCCTGGACTTCGAACTGCAAGATCGAATTCGCCCAGGTCGACCAGGCCTTCTCCCGGGGGAATGATGACCTCCTTCTCGAGTGCGCCGATGGATTGTGCATTGTACATGCGGTGCTGACCCGGCGGCGGAGGTTGAGTCAGGTTGACTTTCAACAGATAGGTTCCCGGCGGGACGTCGGCGATTCGGAAGCCTCCGGTAGAGTCCATCTCCAGCTGGTATTGGCGGGCTTGTCGCTGATACTCTTTAAGCTCGGGCGAATCCGCATAGGCCTTTCGCGCCACTTCAAATTCTTTGGGGTTGGTAAAATCATTGTAGAGCGGGGCATCGGGCGGAGGTGGGATCTTGAGCTGAAGCGTATGAGCATCATTGAACCAGTCCACCTCGTCCGAAGTTTGGAAGGCACCCTGCACGATCCGACCGCCAGTCGGTAATTCCAGCGTCTTGGCCTCGGCGGGCTTCAGGTCGAAGGGGAAGGGATGGCTTTCCACCACGGGTGCGCCCATGATCGGCCGGGGTTGACGGTACCAGAGATAGTTCCCGGGGGGAAGGTTGGTGAAAACGAACCGCCCTGCGGCATCGGTGGCTTGGCTGTACGTTGCCTGGTAGGGAATGGACCCTTCACGAACGAGCGGCGTCCGCACGCTCACGGGGGCTGATTTCGCCGGCTTGCCCCCGATCTTAAGGATGCCCTCGACCCGTGCCCAGGCTTGCAGAGTTACGGTGGAGTTCTTCTGGAGTTCCGACAGGCGCGCGGAGAAGAATCCCGTCGAGTGAGTGATCACGACCCAGCGGTCTTCGACGGAGGGAGCCAAGCTGAAGTTGCCGTTCATGTCACACTTTGCGGAAACGGCACCTTGCGATGCCTGAAAAACCCCAGGTTGGTGCGAATACACGCCCCAGTCCTGAGTATTCAGGATTAGGCTAGCTTGGCTGGCGGGTTGGCCGCTGGGCTGAAGCACCCGCCCAGTCAGGGGGACGGCTTTTCGAAGCCGCACCGCGATCTCCTGGTCGCCGGCATCGGCATAGATCATCTCGCTTTTCCACGCCAAATGCCCAGGTGCCTCCACGTCGACCAGCCAACCTTCGCCCATGCCGCCCTGTGGATCAGAGGGGCTGAGTTGTCCCGTGAACTCCCCTTGTTTTCCTTCGCCCCATGGTTGGGACGGCATTCCAGCGTATTGACGACGTTTGACAGTGAAGTTCGCCAGTGGCTGGCCTGAGTCCTCGTCCTGAGCGCGAACCTTGAGGTAAGCCACGGCGTTGGATCCGGCCGGCATTCGAACGGTCTGCTCGCGTTGGTCGACGGGCACCTTGATCGAGCGGGGCTGAGGCTGATGGGGCCAGCTGATCCAGAAGAACAGTTCCTCGAGAGGCGCGTTGGTCCAGGTCGCCGAACCCTGACGGTCCGTCGTCGCTTCCCAGGAAGCATAGACTCCCGACCGATGAGGGATTGTGCTGATCCGGGCGCTGCCCACGGGCTGACCTTCCGCGGTCAGTACTTGGATTCGAATGGGTTTCTGGGGCTGGAGGCTAATTCGAATCTCGCCGGCCTCGGGTTTCGGCTCCACCGAGTGCAAGGCTAGGGCATAGCCCGGGGCGGCGACCCTCAGGAGCCCGCGTCGGTAGCTCCGGTCTTTCAGCTCGAATCTTCCGTCCAACCCGTTCGTGGCTTGCGTCGGGTGGAAAGCCATGTCCATGCCGATCTGCTCTTGAATAATGGCGTGCGGAACAGGGGTTCCTCGGGAGTCGGTGATGACACCGCGCAGGGTGAAACCAGGCTTGAGGACCAGAGTGGCGTTCGTGTTCAACAGACTCTCAAGGTCGATGGAGCTTCCGCGGGGCATCAGGCCGAAGTTCTGGGAACTGGGAGTGACGAAAGAAGTTAACGCGCCTCCGGGCTGGATGACATCCATGGTGAGGAAGGTAAGCCCGGAGGGATAGCGGTCGAACCTCCAACGCCCCTCTTGGTCGGTCTCCACCGCCCGGTGGGGTTCGCGGGGGAGATGAAACTGTTGGAAGATTTGAAGTCCGTTCGGCGTTGGGCTGCTCGCTCCATTCTGGTCGTAGCCCCAAACCATCACCTTGGCGCCCACGACGGGGCGTCCTTGGGAGTCGCGGACCCAGCCTCCGACGGTCGACCGGGGGGGAAGTCGAACAACATGCGAAGCTGGCAGTCGGTCGCGGATCGGCCCGCCGGTCGGCGAGGACCAATTCAAATTGAGCGCGGGATAGTTGGAAGCCTGAATCGCCAGATAGAATTGGCCGGGTGGGGTTAACGCTTCGGGGATGGTGAGTCGAAGCTTGCCGTTCTGGTCGGTGTGAGGCAGCGAGGCTGAGGAGTTCGTGGGATCCTGGAGTAGGCTCTGGTGGTAGGGGGACAGCACGACGACGCCGGCCACCGGCTGGCCGGTGGCCTCCTCGATTACCTGAACCTCCATGGAACGCGGGTTGGGGGTTGTCGCGGCTGGCACCTCCTCCGGTGGGATGGCCAGAAGGATGGAGAGTAGGAGACCCCCGTTGAGGGTCGCGATTCCTGGAAGCGGCTTGGTGCTCATGTTCATCTGGTCTTGCCTGTCCTCATTTTGCTCAGCTCGAGACATCACCTCACTGACATCCGGGCTTTGGCCGGCCTGGTCACTACCTTCGGCCTGCTCGTCACACCTCGACCCATCGACGACCCCTTGTCGACGTCCTGGCCTGCGCTCTAGGGTCCGGTCAGGAACCTAGCTGTGCTTCCTCAACCGAGCGAGCCCTAGTTGAGTCCCGTTCCCCTAATCTGTGGGGCCGTAGCCGGGAGGGGTTCTGATCCACTGATATCCGCGGCGGGCTAGATCCTGCCCCAGGTCGAACAGCCGTTTCATTTCCTCCGGGTCAAACTCGGTCTGAGTCTGCGGGCGGTAGTCCGAAGGAAGGCCGGCGAGATTGAAATCAACCTGGTCGCGTCCCGCATAAGCGAACATCCGATACAAGTCACCCATGGATTGCCGGTAGGTCAGGGTGTTGATGGAATTCATGATGATTGGCACCACCCGTGCATTCACGGGATGGTAATGGGGTCGGAGTTCCCCGTTGCGGATGATAAACAGGCGGGCGGGCCGGGCGGGTAACTGTTTGTCGGCTTGTCGGAGTTCGTTATCCAGGTTTACGACCACCCCGTAGGCGAATACCTGGAAGCCCACACCGCCGTCCACGTGCATTTCGTCAAACGTCCGACCATTCGCTTCCACGTTGAAGTAGACCGGCGGGAAGGCTCCTGGGATTGCCGAAGAGGCGAGTAGGACCTGGCGGAACAGTTCCGGGGCGTCCGGACGATTGCTCGCGGCGACCGCGCCCAGGTCCCAGATCACCGGACGACGGGAGTCGAGGTTCGCAGTTCCTACCCACAACCGGCGGCCCTTGGCGTGTTCCTGAGCAATCTGTTCAACCAGCTCGGGTGTGATGTAGCGCTCGAGCAACCGCTGCAATGGAGTGGTATCGAACAACGAGTCTTCGCGCAGGAGGTGGAGAAACCCCTTGCGCCGGACGATTCCTTTCGGACCCAGCTCAGCTTGGATTTGGCAAAGGGTGCCATCGTGATTGGTGCCCAGAAAGGCGAACGGGGCCAGCAAAGATCCGGCGCTGATGCCGGTCACCAAATCGAATTGGGGCCGGGAACCGTGCTGAGTCCATCCGCAGAGAAATCCGGCACCGAAGGCCCCGTTCATGCCGCCCCCGGACAGCGCCAGGATTGACACGGGTTGGGAGGCCAGCGTTTGCACTGATTGTCCGGTGTGCGCGGCTTGCTGGTGGAGTGCTTGTTCGACACTCCTCCGGAGCACCGGACTGTGCTGGTCTCCCCAATCGCGGATGTCGGTGTAGCCCGGGATCTGGGCGTGGACGGAGTGTAATTCCGGCAGCGCGTTCCGGTGTCGGAGGGTACCGCAGCCGGTGGTCATCGCCATCCATACCGAGGCCAGCAGACAGGCTATAGTCCCTCGGTAGTTCATGAAAGATCCTGGGTCGTTCCCATCGAGTGATTCGCTGGAATGGGCTGGCTTAGGAGCGGGGCACCACCCAGATATTGCGATAGAACACCGGATTTCCGTGACCCTGCAGTTGGAAAGGTCCCGGGGTCGCGTCTTCCTTGCGGCCGTTGCCCGGTGTAGGTCCCTTGAGTTCAAAGTGGTCATGAATGGTCACGCCATTGTGTTTCAAGGTCAGGATGGCGTTCTTGGTCTTCGTTCCGGCGGCGTCGTAGGTGGCGGCGGTGAACTCGATGTCGTAGGTCTGCCAGGTCAACGGCGGGAAGCACATGTTGACGGCCGGCTTGGCCTGGGTGTAGAGGCCGCCACACTCGTTGTTCTCGCCCTTGAGGCCGAAGCTGTCCAGAACTTGAATCTCATACCGATCTTGGACATAGACGCCGCTGTTCCCGCGATCTTGTCCACGGCCGAGCGGCTTGAAGGGGAGGAGGAATTCTAGATGGGCAGTGAAATTGCCGAACGCCTGCTTGCTCTTGCATCCCGCCGCGAGGAGTTTTCGGTCGTCCAAATGCCCGCCTTCCCAGGCGTCGGCGCTGGAGCCATCCAACAAGACTACGGCTCCGGCGGGAGCGGGTGCGCCCAGGGTTGGGCTCTTCCGCGCGGTTTTCTCCATGGTGTAAGGTCCGCCTGTGGCTGTGGTAATGGTGATCTTGCCGTCGGCCAACTCCGCGCGATAGCCATTCTCACCCGTGAACACGATCTTCTTGCCGTCGCGCTTTCCCGGTACTTCGGTGCGCGTCTCCTTGTTCCAGCCATCGCCCGGAAGTCCGCCTGGATAGGTCACCATGCGGAAATTGTCGTCGCCCAAAGCGATGATCTGGGCTCCACCCCAGCTGTTTTTGTATTCACCTTGATCCAGGTAGTCTCGGCCACCGGCGGCGGGTTCGAGGAACGTGGGAATCTGATCGGCCGCGGAGGCGACCATCGCGAGGCAAAGCGCGAGGAGGAGTGGGATCGTTTTCATGGGCAAGGGTTTTACCTGGGTGTTCTCATTTTGTCACCGAGGCTTTTTTGGGGGGTGTCCTGGGACCAAGCAAGGCTGCCCCCGAGCCTTCTGACGGCGGCTCCTGCACTACACAAACCGCCACGACCAACTTGGTGAACGTACGTTCACCAAGTTGGTCGTGATTCGAAACTGATTCCATAGGGAGCGCCAAGGGGTAGACGGCCATCGGCCTCCACAGAACGGGGGGGCGCAGCGGGCTCGACAACGGATCCGAGCTTGGACAGTCTCCTTCCCATTCTTTGAATCGAATATATGAGAAGCCTTGTCATTGGTGTGGATAGCGGAACGCAGTCGACCAAAGCCCTCGTGGTGGACGTTCGGAACGGGAAAGTGCTCGGAACCGGCGCGCAGGCCTATGGCCTGATCCCGAAGCTTCCTCCGGGAGCCAAGGAGCAGCACCCCAAATCTTGGACTCAGGCCATGACTCGTTCGATCCAAGAAGCCCTGAAAGAGGCGAAAGCAAAGTCCGGTGAAGTGGTGGCCATGGGTGTCAGCGGACAGCAGCACGGCTTTGTCCCCGTGGACAAAGCGGGCGAAGTGATTCGTCCGGCCAAGCTATGGTGCGACACCAGCACCGCTCCCGAATGTGAAGAGCTCACCGCGCGCATGGGTGGGTTGAAGCGAACCATTGCTTCGCTTGGCAACGCCGTGCTGCCGGGCTTCACGGCGGGAAAGATTCTCTGGCTCAAGCGCCATGAGCCCAAAAACTTCGCCCGTCTCGCCACCATTCTGCTTCCTCACGATTATCTCAATTTCTGGCTGACCGGCGAGCGAGTGATGGAATATGGCGATGCCAGCGGCACGGCGCTGCTGGATGTGCGACGACGGCAGTGGAGCCAATCCGCTCTCGCCGCCATCGATTCCGATTTGGCTGACAAGTTGCCTCGTCTCATCGGGAGCGACCTGCCCGCAGGTCGCCTTAATGCCCGCGCGGCGCGTGCGCTCGGCCTCAACCCGGGTGTGCTGGTGAGCGCTGGGGGCGGTGACAACATGATGGGTGCGATTGGCACGGGCAATACCCGTCCGGGGGTGATCACGGCGAGCTTCGGCACCAGCGGAACGATCTATGCCTGCAGCAACCAGCCGGTGGTGGATCCGCGCGGGGAGATCGCCGCTTTCTGCGATTCTACGAACCGTTGGCTGCCCTTGCTCTGCACCATGAACGTCACGGTGGCGACGGAGATGGTCCGGCAAGACTTTGGCTGGACCCACGATCGCTACGCCGCCGAGGTGGCTAAAGTTCCCGCCGGTTCTGACGGTCTCCTGTTGCTACCCTATTTGGAAGGCGAGCGGACTCCGAACGTTCCGGATGGCAGCGGCGTTTACTTCGGAGTGACTCCCCGCACGTTCCAAGCGGGTCACTTCGCCCGCGCGGCGATGGAGGGGGTGACGCTCGGCATGAATTACGGATTGCGACGGTTGGCGGAATTGGGTGTGAAGCCGAAGCAGATCCGCGCCACCGGCGGCGGTGCCAAGTCGGCCGTTTGGCGGCAGATCATGGCCGATGTCTTTAACGCCGAGGTCACCACTCTCCGAGTCAGTGAAGGGGCAGCCTACGGTGCGGCGCTACAGGCCTTGTGGTCTTGGCAGCGGGATCGCGGGGAGAAGACCGCGATCGAGGACATCACCGACGCATTCGTAACCTTGAATCGTGCCGAAACCGCTCGACCGAACCGCCGTGCCGTTGAGGTTTACGCCGAAATGCAGGCCCTGCAAGACGAGATGTCCTTGGGCTTGCGCAGCAGCTTTGCTCGCCATCGCCGCCTGGTGACCCGGTGAGCGCTTTCGGATTCCACGGGTAAGGGCAGGGGAGCGAGTAGCCTCCTGCCGACCGAACTCCTGAGTATGACTGAGCCCTCCTCCAACGAGTTGGCCCGTTTGTTGGTGGCGCCCCCCTATCGTTTCGATATGGGTTTGCGTCGCGGGGATGGGCGCTTTTTTCGGAACTGGTCGGAAGCACCGGATCTCTTGGCCGAACGCGCGAGTTGGCTCGCTTCTGATCCAGGCCGGTACGCGGCGGTGCTGCCGGAGGGGGAGCGTTTGTTTGAGGAGGCTTGGGAGTGGGCGAGCGAGTTAAACCCGGAGATTCGACGAGCTGCCGCGTTGTCCGATGCTTCAGCACTGGAGCGTTGCTTTCGGCTAGGCGCTCTCTGGGAACCTGATTTCCTGCTGATGCAGCCCCACGGGGATGAGTTTCGTCTGGTGGCGGCTTGCGTCTGTTTTCCGTCGGCCTGGTCCCTGACTGAGAAGATGGGACACTCCCTGGACTGGATTCATGGGGCGGTGCCGCAGCTCAATCGTGAATTGGGTGGGAAGATCCACGCGTTCTTGACGGCCCTTCGGCCGGGGATGGACTGGGAACGGGTAAACTGGGGATTGGCGGCTACCTCGGAGCGGAACCTGCACCCGGCGCGAGGAATGCCTCGATTGGAGGCGAACGCGACATTGTCCTCGACTTGGTTTCGGGTGGAGCGGCAGGCGTTGCGGCGGCTACCGGAATCGGGCGGAATTCTGTTTGGACTCCGGATTCAGGTGGAACGGCTCTCCACTGTCTGTGCTTCGGACGCGGCAGCGGCGACCCTGAGGGGGCTTTTGGAAACCATGCCCGACGAGGTGGCGGAGTACAAGGGGCTAGCGAGAGCTCGAGCGGCCCTGGTTCGGGAGTTGTCGGGCTAGCAGCCTGTCGGACTTGTCCCGACCGGACGTGAGTCCGGATTTGAACCTCATTGGTGCTCAAGAATGACGTAGGAAGCGTGGCGACAGGCTATGATTGCCGCAAATACCGAATTAGCTTCCGTCTGCGGCCGTCGATTAAGACAGGTATGCGGTTTGTGGGACAGTTTCGATATGTGCTGAGTTTCTTGGTGCTTCTCGTATTTTGCAGCATCATGGTGATCCGTGGCCTCCAGGCCCGTCAGTCCAAGCACCTGGAGCTGCGGGAAGCTATGATTTTGCTTCATACCCGCGGCTATACGAATCAAGCCGACAATATCTATGGTCGGCTGATTCGGAAGACCAAGGAGCTCCCCAATAAAGTCCTGATTGACGATTTTCAGCGGACCCTGCTTCTGATTGATCCTTCGGCCAAACAAGCCAGCAATCCCATTTGGAAATACCATTGGGTGGTGAGCAACGAACTGGAAGCCCGTTCCGAGGATACCTTGAAACAGGCGCGCCGATTGGCTGAAGAAAATTAGCATCTCATTCCGGCTATTTTCTCATCGGAAACCGGATTATTGTCATTTCCCCTGCAAAATGAGGGTTTTTTGCCTTTTTAGGACATATTTCGTGACGCATCGTCTTTCATTTGGTCTTAACGACGAGATTGACACAGGTTTGTCGGCCCTTTAGTTTCGCCGAGCTTTAACCCGTCGGTTATACGAACATGTTACTTTTGCGAATCACATTAGGTATCGCGATCGTGGCCGCTCTTGCGACTACGGCGCTGGTTTGGGTTCAGGTTAAACCTCAAGTCGAGGGGATCATTGCCAAGCGCAATGAGTTCGAAGGAAAGTGGAAGTCTGAGCTTTCCGCCCGCCAGAAGGCGGTCAAAGAACTCCAGGAGACCAGCGAAAAGCTCAAGGTCACTGAAGCGGACCTCGCGAAGACCACCGAGGCCAAGAACAAAGCCGAAGCGAACGCGAGCACTCTCGACGCCTCGGTTAAGTCCCTGACCACTCAGCTCAACCAGGCCAAGGAGGAGATCACTCGCATCGCCCAACAGCTGTCGGCGTGGGCGGCGACGGGTTTGACCGTCGACCAGGTGAAGGCCACCGTGGCTGAACTCAAGAATACCCGGGACGCTAACGCGGCGATGGAAGAGGAGAAGAAGCTCCTGACCAAGGACATTGATCGTTTGAACCGTGAATTGTTGATCTATCGCGGCACCAATGATGTGCCCGTGATTCTCAAGGCCGGCACCAAGGGTAAAATTTTGGTCGTCGATCCCAAGTGGGACTTCGTGGTGATTGATATTGGTTCCAACCAAGAGCTCCTTCCGAACGGTGTGCTGATGGTCAGCCGTGCTGGAAAGCTCATCGGCAAGGTCAAAGTCGCAACGGTGCAACAGGACCGGGCGATCGCGAACGTGGTGCCTGGTTGGAAGCTTGAAGAACTAATGGAAGGCGACATCGTCTTCTATTGAGCGCCGAATGAAGCTCCTCCGATTACGCTCCTGGTTAGCCTTTCTGGGATGCCTGGTCCTGGTGCTCGGTTTTTCTGGGTGCGGCACTCCGGAAACCGCCAATAAGTCGGATCGTCCCTGGAACACGCCTCGTTCTTGGGAGCATGGCCTTCCGTCTGGAATCAACGAAGGCCGTTGATTCAAGCCCTCCCCTCTCTAGGTTTAGAACAATTCCAACGCCTTTCCTGAGCACAATGGGAAGGGCCTCCCGTCCAGGGAGCTTAGCTGCAATGCTGGATCGATTCCCAAGGCCCTGAAGATGGTCGCATGGAGGTCCTCCGGTCCGCACGCTAGCTCGGATGGCTCCGCCCCCGAGAAGTCGGATTTTCCATACACCTGTCCCCCTCGGATACCGCCTCCGGCGAACGCGACCGAATAGCAGTTGGGGTAGTGGTCCCGACCAGCCGAGGGGTTCACCTTCGGTGTTCGGCCGAACTCCGTCAGCCAACAGACCAAGGTTTCATCCAGGGTTCCTCGTTGCGCGAGATCCTCCAACAGCGCATGGGACGCCTGATCCAGGGGCGGAAGCATGGTTCGCTTGAGCCGGTTGAAATTGTCTCCATGAGTGTCGAAGTGGTCCCCGACAGACCCGTTCAAATCCCCGGCGGCACAATAGACCGTCACGAGAGGCACCCCAGCTTCCGTCAACCGCCGCGCCATCAGAGCGCTCTGTCCGCAGATGTGGTTGCCGTAAGAGGCTCGCAAGTGGGGTGGCTCCTGCCGGAGATCAAAGGCCTCGCGAACCGAAGGCCGCAACAGCATGTCGTAGGCTTGTTCCCGCGACCGCGCGAAAGGCTCGGCTTCTCCGTCGCCCAGGCTTGAACCCAGACGCTCCAACGATGCGGACAGACTCCGAAGATCCTGCAGCCTTTCGAGAGTCATGCCCGGGGGGAGATCCAGTCGCAGGGAGCGGGAAGCCGGCGACACGCCTCCGTAAGGTGAGCCCGCATCCGGACGCAGGATGATCGGGTCATATTTCGATCCAAGAAACCCGCCATCCTGACCGTTCGCACGGCCTCCGTCGGCCATGGTGTAGGGCAGCGCCACGGTCGACGGTAGGATGCTGGATCGCAGTCGTGGGTCGCGCGTGGCTTCCATTGCCGCCTGAGTCAACGCTCCAAGACAAGGATGATCGAGGCGCGTCGCCTCCCAGTTTCCTGACAAGTTGGGAGGCGGATGGCCGGTTAGATTCCAGTACGCGGCCGATCGGTGCGAGGGAGCCTGATGAGTCACGCTGCGCACCACCGCCAGTTGATGCATGTGTCGCGCGAGTTGGGGCAGATGTTCGCTGAGGTGAATACCCGGCACGGAGGTTCGAATGGGCCGGAACTCACCACGGATCTCGGATGGCGCATCCGGTTTGGGATCCCAAGTGTCGAGATGGCTGATGCCACCCCAAGCGAAGAGCACGATACATGATTTGGCTCGTCCGCCGGCTCCCGCCATGGAGCCTGACGAGCGCGTCACGGCTCGGCCCTGCAGGGCAAGGATCTGCGGCAGCGACAGCCCCAGAGCGCCCAACCGTAAAAAGTTTCGGCGGTTCACCATCGTTCAACCCTCCCGAGTATCCTGAGAATCAGGGCAGCCGGAGGTCTTCCCAATTCTGGAGGCCAATCACCGGAAGGGCAAACTCGAAAGCGTTGGCCCAATCGGGTTGATCGGCGCGCTTAAAGACATCGTACATCCGCCGAGGGCGATCGGGATCGGCCACCGAGTTCGGTTTTCGGGTCCAGAGCCCCAGCCGCAGGCCACCTTCGTGAGCGTGGTCGACGTGACGGTGGAGGATAAAAGAGTCGATGCCGGGGTTCTGGGCGATCTTGCGATAGGCGTACGCGTAAGCGGCAGCCTGCCACAGTTCGCCCTCCGAGCCATCGGGGGCATGAAATCCTTGCTCCGAGAGAATGACGCGGCGGTTGGGGAACGAATAACTTTCGTTGGGAGGCGGGGCGTATTGCCAGCCTGGCGCCGCCACGTAGCGGGTGATTTGTTCCACGTTCTTGAAGGTGATGCGCGGGGTTTCGGCATTGTTATGAGCCGATTGATCCTTCCACGTCCGGCATTCGAAGAGGTTCTCGGGATATGGATGAAAGGCGAGATGCCAGTCAAAATCACCCTCTTCGTGGGCGCGTCGATGAAAATAGTCCAAGAACCCTTTGCCCGCGAACGCTTGACCGGGATCGCCTCCGGGGTACCGGATATTCCAGTGATGCTCAAGGGACAGATACACCCGTGCGGACGAAGACGCCTTGCGCACCGCGGTATTCGCCATTCGGACCGCCCCTAGGTAATCCTCCGCGAATTCCTCCATCGTGCAGCGTCCGCGGTTGCTCCAGAACCAGTGTGAGTTGACCTCGTTGCCGATAATGAAATTCGCGACCCGACCGTGGGGATATTGGGGGGTGTTGTAGCGATCCGCCAGGAACTCCAGCGCCGCGATATAGGTTTGTGCTCCCTGGGGAGTGACGGTGTTGAAAGCTGCGAGCCGGTTTGGGCAGGCCGGATCGTAAAGAGGATGGAGTAGGGTTTGGTCCAGCTGCGGATCGTTGCTTTGGTAGACCAGGAGAATGAGGCTGACGATGACCCCGGCATCGCTCAGAGGTTTCACCTGCTGATCCATGGACCGGAGGTAGTCGGACCGAAATCGGAAAGTCTGGCCGCTCGATTCCCAGCTTAGGCTGTCGGGTCGTTGGTGGACATCGACCAGTTGAGCGAGATTGAAGTTGAGCGCGGCATGGCCGATGCCCAAGGCCAAGGCGTCATCGAGCATCTGGACCTGCAATCCCTTTTTGCTTCTGGAGGCAGGGAAGGCTTCCCGGTTGCGCGAAATTCCCCGGAAAACCGACACGAACCGCCGGTTGCCGAGCGTTCTCACCCCTCCGTCGGGTAGCTCCTCGACACATTGGAAGGCGGAGTAGAGCCGGTCGCGACCTTCAGCATAGCGGGGAACCGCGAACTCGAATCGGGCTGGGGCTGTGATCCGCGTCAAAGGCTCTGTTCGGCGGGGTAGATCACCCGCCTCCCACGGGTCCCGTTCCAACACTCGCACCTGCGTCGATCGGGTCTCGCCGCGGATGTAAACGAAGTCAGGCGTGGCGGTTACCTCTGTCACACCCGCCGCCCAGAGTTGGGAGCTGCCCATCCAGCCGCTCAAGGCCAGGGCGATCCAGGGGGACAGGAGAGAGGAGCGATGCCGGAACTGGATGAGGATGAGGGCTCTGAGGGCGGGCATCCGGAGCTCCAATTCGATCGCTTAGACTGCGTTGCTGTTAGGTCCGGGAGCGGCCTTGCTGGCGGTTAGGAACTCCAAGAAGTAGATCAGACGCTCCTTCATGGTATTGCGGGGAACGATCGAATCGATCAGCCCGTGATCCATGAGGAATTCGGCGGTTTGGAACCCCGGAGGCAGTTCGGCCTGGGTGGTGTCCTTGATGACCCGCGGACCAGCGAACCCGATCATCGCTCCGGGTTCGGCGATGATGAGGTCACCGACCGTAGCGAAGCTGGCCGAGACGCCTGCCATGGTGGGATGCGTAAGGACGCTGATGTAGGAGAGTTTATTTTGAGCGTGGTAGGCCAAAGCAGCGCAGGTCTTAGCCATCTGCATCAGGCTGAACATGCCCTCATACATCCGCGCCCCGCCACTCGTCGAAAAGATGACCACGGGCAGACGGCGATCCGTGGCTGTTTCGATCAGCCGGGTCAGCTTTTCTCCCACGACGGAGCCCATGGATCCACCCAAAAAGCTGAAATCCATCACGCCCAGGGCGACCTTTTGGGTGCCTATGGTCCCAATGCCGGTGATGACCGCGTCTTTGAGTTGGGTGGACTTTTGGTAGGCATCCAGTTTGTCGCGATAGGAGGCTACCCCGGTAAATTCCAGCACATCAACGCTCGTCATGTCGGCGTCCATCTCGCTGAACGAGCACGTCTCCACGAGCGAGTGGATCCGTTCGCGGGCGACGATCGGGAAGTGATGTCCGCATTTGGGGCATACCTTGAGGTTAGCGTCCAATTCCTTGTCGAAGACCATCGTGCTGCACTTCGGACACTTCGTCCAGAGGCCCTCGGGAATGTCTTTCTTGCGGGAACGTCCAGAACTCACTCGTGGTTTCTTGGCAAAGGCGGCGGTAGCGGCTTCGGCGGGCGGAGGGGTGACTGCCGGTTCAACCGTTTCCAGGCCCAGGGTTTTCTTGGTGATGTAGGTAGTGGACATATCGCTCGGATACGGGCCTGAACCTGCCGGGTTCGGCCCATTCACGCAACACTGAAAGTAAAGACAGTCGCCGACGCAGCCCGTTCGATCCGTGGCTGAACACAGCTGGATTCGGGCCTATTCCCATAAAATGCCATCCGATAACGTTACAGGCCGCGAGCGATAGTCCACACACCGATTTCTTCGGCACCCATGTGGCGGAGCACGCGAGCGCAGGCGTTAGTGGTTGCGCCGGTGGTGAGGACGTCATCGAACAGGATGATACGGCGTGCCCAGTTGGGAAGGGGGGTTTTGGGGGCAAAGGCCGTTCGGACATTGAGAGAGCGGGCGCGTCGGGTTAGGCGAGTTTGGGACTCGGTGGGAATGGTCCTTTGGAGCGGATGTGGGAGCACGGGGAGCTGGCTTACCTGGCCGAGCAGCTGCGCCAGTCGTCCGGCCTGGTTAAATTCGCGTTCGCGTTCCTTCAAGGGGTGGAGGGGAACGGCGACGATGGCGTCCCAGCGGGCCGTTGGGAGGAGCGGGGCGACATCACGGTGGAGCAAGTCCTTGAACAGCGGATCGAACCACAAGGCTCGCTGGTATTTGTAGCGGTGGATCAACTCCAGGCCCAGGCCCTTCGCTTGCAGGATGGAGCGTGCAAAGGAGAAATGGAGCTCTACCCCATGGCAATTGCTGCACTCAAATGAGGCTGAAGCCTCGCCCGGGTAGGGTAGTCCACACCGAGAGCAGAAGGGCGGGATGATGGTGGGAAGGCGGGCACGGCAGCAGGAACAAACGAAGCCATCAACGGGCTTGGCGGATTCGACGTCGCACAGCTGACAGACCTCTGGGTAAAGAAAGGAGAGGAGGGCCTCCGAGACTTGGAGCAAGGCAGATCGGTACATCGGGGACACCTGGAGTTAGTCGGCCGGACAATCGACCCCCAGTTGAGTTGGGGGCTGCCGGAGGCATTGAAGCCTCGGCCGCGCGGGCTGGTCTGTTTTCATGGAGTTGATCCTTGGCGTGGAAGGCGCCATCGGGCTACCACCCATGCACAGAGACCCATTACCGCCAAAGCCGTCCATCCGTCGATCAATTTCCTGCTGCCGTAGATCGTTGCCGACTCCGGGTGTTGGGCGACTGTGACCCCCGCGTAGAATTTGAGCCAAAAGATCCAGCCGGCGTGGAGTGCGATTGGGGCGTAGAGAGCGCCAGTTCGATGGTAGAGCTGCGCCAGCGTGAATCCGACCAAGTTGAGAGTTAGAAACGCCGGCAGCGAGGTCTTCCAATCCGAGAGTCCCTGGAACATGTGACTGAGCGTGATGAATCCTGCCGACCAGTCGATGGAATGGGGAGCGGGGGGCCGCTCGAAGAAGTGGACCAGGGTATAGAGGGCGCTGCTGAGCAGCAGGCTTAACGGGTGTCCCAAAACGGAACGAAATCGACCGTAGAGTGCGCCGCGGAAGAGCAGTTCCTCGACGATGGCCACCCCGAGGCCGGACAGGCTTGCCTGGATCGCCACGCGGATTACCCATTCCGTGGTGAGGGTTGGGGAGATGGCGCGGGTCCCGGACAGGAGGGCGATGGCGGCGAGGGCGGCCAGGGAGCTCAGCCCCAGCGCAAAACCGAACCCAAGTTCGCGGAATCGACCTCGTGGAGAGACGATGCCGACGGCCTTCCAAGACCGCGCTCCGAGTGCGCCCAACAAAGGCCAGAGTCCCACCAGGGCTAGGAAAATGAGGCAACGGTTGACATAGCGATGGAAGGGTTGGTTTGCCAGGCGCTGAATCCACTCAGCTGCGGGGCTCAGCGCCTGTACAAGGTGGTAGAGTGCTGGGGCGAGCAGGGCTGCTCCCAGAAAAACCACGAGCAAGTAACAAACTAGGCCTTTCAAGGGGCGCACCCCGGCACCGTAGAAAACCCAGGCGCGGTGTGCCAAGGGCCAAAATCAAGCTCCGGACTGGATGTTGTATTCCATTGCGCCAGCGTTACAGCCGTGTTACTTACCGAAAGCGAAGTGCTTTTGTAGATCGATTTCCTTCAGAAGCCGGTAAGGACTGCCGACATTCGCTTAAGGATCAGGAAGAATCGATGGTTTATCCAGAAAGCAATGCGCAGCGCCCCGAACCGTGCCGTCAACCCGGCCCGTTTGGTAAGTATTACCTGCAAGAGTTGGTGAACAGTGGCGGAATGGCCGATATTTGGCTGGCCACCGACCCTTCCGGGAAAACCTGCGCGCTCCGTCTCCTCCGTCCCACCACCCTGCTGGATTTCACAACTCGCAACCGTTTTATCCAGGGATGCGAGATCCTGTCGCAAATCCACAACCACGACTACGTGATCGGCTACTTCGAGCACGGCAAAATCGAGGGGATTCACTATTGTCAGATGGAGTACGTGGAGGGTGCCAACCTGAAGCAGTTGCTTGTGTCTGGGGATGAGATCCTCCATCAACACGTTGGTAACATCTTGATAGATATGGCGGTGGCTCTGGAGCATGTCCATGACAGCGGATTCATGCATCTGGACTTTAAACCGGAGAACGTCCTGGTAAATCGGGACGGCCATGTTCGGCTGGTCGACTTTGACCTCGCTCAGAAGCGTCCGGATAAGCCGATCAAACTTGCTAAGAATCCCGGTACGCCGGCCTATATGGCTCCCGAACAATTACTTCGGGAGCCGATCGATCATCGGGTTGATATTTTCGCATACGGGGTTTCGGCCTACGAGTTGGTGACGGGGCAGAAGCCATTCCCAGGCGACAGCGCGGATGAAATCCTGCGGAGACAACGTGAAGGGAACCTCAAAACGCCCTTGGATCACAACCCTCAGCTTCCTCCAGCACTGTCTCGGCTGATCGTCAAGTGCCTCGATCGTGATCCGAACAAACGGTATCCGATTATGAGCGTGGCCGTGCTCGAACTGCAGAATTTACTCTACATCGAGTAGTTTCCCCGGGGTGCTCGGGCGTCATTAATTCCTGTTGAGGCCCTGGTACCCTGTATGGAGTTCCGCCTTTAGGCGGAAAGGCGCACGAGTGGACGTGGCGGCATAGAATTGGCCGTCCAACGCTTAAAACGCCCAGGGGAACCGCCTAAAGGCGGAACTCCATACGAGTTAACGAGTGTCTCCTGCAAAACTGGATCGGCCGACAGCCTTACCCCGATTTCGCTGCCCGCTTGCTTCCTTTAGAACCGATTTCGCCTTTACAAACGGCGTTAATCCCTTAGGTTGTCCCTAGTCCAGAAGCCGAACGTACTGAAGTAACTTATGTTGTCTGCAGTGATGCCGACCAGTCTCCAGTTTTGTCCCTTGGAGGATCGCTGCGACCGTTTTCCTGGTGTCGTTTTGGCCGCTATCATGGCTCAGTCCATTGGCGTTCACTTCTCCCTTCCTTTCTGCGCTTCCCTCAGAAACTCAACGAAACTGTGGCCATTTCCCGGCAGCAACGCGTTGAATGATTTCCTTGTCAGTGTCTCCGAACGCTGTGTCAGGCGAAGTGGGGGCCCCTCATGAACTGAAGGGTATCAGTTCTACGAATTTCTTCAGAGGATGAAGAAAGGCGGGTTTTGGCGAATAATTGTTCTGTGTGTAAGCCAAAACCCGCCTCTTCGTTTCTAGCAGCAAACGCCACATCGCGCCGGCGGCGTTTTCTGCTAGAGGGCACTGCGTGCTAGAGAGACAGCCGATATTTGAAAATCAATAGGTTGGGACTCCTGTTTCTGGAGAAGGGACAGCTGAAGGGATACCTCCATCGGCAGTGGGTTTTGAAAGGGCCTTTTCGGTTTGAGCGGGTTTATTCCCTAAGAATGTCCTCCCGAAAATTCCACTTAGCCTTTGACAACCCTAGGGGTGCTCCATATATTTTTGCCTCCGTTGGCTGGGGTCGTAGCTCAGTTGGTAGAGCACCACAATGGCATTGTGGGGGTCGCAGGTTCGAGACCTGTCGGCTCCACCATTTTTCCAGTTCTGTTTGGAAAAATGGGTCAACGAAAAAAAGCGGCGCAAATGTTAGATTTGCGCCGCTTTTTTTTGTGGGCCGGTTCGCGGACTCCGGAGTGGGTCCAGGTCAGAGAAACTCCGTCGAGCCCTGGTGGGCCCAGAGGGCACGGAAAGAGATGAGAGGTGTGTCGCGGAGAGCCATGGGGAGTTGAACCCGAAAACAAGGAGTTTTCACCACGGATTTCTCGAATGACTCGGATGGAAAGGGGTTATGAGAATTTCATTCCCGACCACTTTCTAGCGAGGTTCTGGCAACGCTTCGTGAATAGCGCTACCTGATTAGCTGATAGAATTTGCTGACGCCCACTGGATGGATCACCACGCTCCTGCGGATTCCATCGTCCTGGATCGGTCCAGCCACGTTGCTCCACACGGCCGACTGGATCGTCGACGTATTCTCCTGCAGGACCCACCCCTCGGCAGGCGAAGGCCAACTCACCACCCAGACATGCGAGTTTCCCAACGGAACGCGAGCTACCGACAAAGCCACCATCTCAGCCTCGGGTAGATCAACGATCTGACCGCCCCCGAAGAGATCGCCCTCACCGGCGATTACCCTATGAGGAGTTCCCGTCAGCACCGAGTAGATCACCCGTCCGTTCAGATTCAGCGTTGCTCCGGGGAGAACGGTGAGCGTCGTGGCGTAAAGCGCCTCTGATGAGGAGGAGCGGTTTCCGTTGTTGATCGAGTCGGTCAGCACGACCCGCGTTCCGTCTCCCTGAACTATCAGTTTTTGGAGTTGAAAGTTCGGAGTGCTGAACCCCGACCATGTCGCCCCCAGGTCGGTACCCCCGATCTCCAATCTTTGGACTCCGTGGCCTCCGCACATCAGGAAGGAAGGGTTACCCCTGTGCCAACTGGCCTCGTTGGTTTGAGCAAAGGAGAGGTTCCCTTCGATTTCGATGACAGTGCCGGAATAGTTGTTGTCAAGGAGCGCCCCGTCTTCCATGAGCAGGCTGCCGGTATGCAGACCCGGGCCGAGGGCCAGTTTTCCGGATGCCTTTAACCGGAGGGTCCCGCTCCCAGCGACGGGTCGATTCAGAGCGAGGTAGCCATCTTCCACGATGATCGTGCCCCGATTCTCTATCGGTGCGTTCAGCGTTCCGGCCCCCTGAATGGTGTGGTAAGTATCGTTTACAAAGCCACTGGACGCATAGGTCGTAAGACTTGGACGAGCGCTCGCAGTCGGGACTAGTAGCAATCTTCCAGATCCTGTGAGCAATGCACTGGTCACACTCACTCCGCTCCGATCCCCTGAGTAGAGCATCGCCGCTCCATTGAGTCGGATCGTGCCATCGTTCCGAATCACGTATGATCCCGGTATCACGGCGATTCCAGCCCCAAGTCCAGACGTGCCGGTCACAAACTCCACGACGGCGTTCGAGGAAAAGTGATGGGTGCCGGTGAGGATGACGGCCGGCGAGGATCCGGAGAGCAGGGGATACAACTCCACCCGGCCTTCCGCCCATTCTCCGTCCGCCACGGTCGCTCCGGTGAGTCGGATGACTCCAGCCCCGGGCGAGAGGAGATTCGGAGCAGCGGAGGATCGGCTGATGATGGCGCTGCTCGTGAGCTCGAGTACCCCACTGGCGGCGGATTCAAGAGATCCCGCGTTTCGGATGAAAGCCGCCAGCTTCATCGTTCCGCCTTTCGCCGCCACTCGACCCTCATTCCTCAGCGTACCGCCCATGATCTGGCCGAAGCCTTCGATGGTATGATCCGTTTCCTGAATCAGCTCGCTCAGGGGGCCGATGTCCACAGAACTTCGGCTGCCATTCAGAATCACCCGCCCGGTCCCCCCCAGGGTGGCGGTGCTGCCAATCGACGAGGACTTGTCAAGGATGCCGAGCCTGTTCTCAGAGGTCTCCAACCGAACGACACCGTTATTCGTGAGTCTGGCTTGGTCCGCCAGAGTCACCGTCACCGGACTCAATCCAGGCTGGACGCCGATTCCCGCAGCCGACAACACCGCATTGGTTTGAAGTTGGTTCGCGCCCTCAAAACGAAGTCCCGGCCATTCAACTCCCATCGGTCCGCCGATCAGAGTTACTCCCTTCAACGCTTCGGATGTTGCGAAACGCACCCCGCCTCCATTCGCATCGATCACACCACCCGTGACGCGAGAGCCGATGAGCAGGACGCTCCTGAAAGGATCGGCTGCAGCGCCATCGGTCGTGAGCATGCCTCCGTCGTTGTCGACCGAAGCATAAAGTCTCAGAGTGCCGCCATGGGCGGCGCGGATCGAGGCACGATTCACCATCACACCCATGATATCCCCCTCTCCTTCGATTGTCTGCTGGCTTTCGAATTGTCCGATGAGATGTTGTCCGGAGTGAAAGAGAAGAATTCTGCCGGGGCCGGAAAGGGTCGTGCGATCAAGCTCCCCAATTCCTGAGCCGAGGACCCCGTAGACATAGATTAGACCCGAGTTGTGGATCGCTGGCGACGGATTGGCCGGGCTTCGTAAGAACCCAAGCGCTGCGGACTGTTGGACCGTGAGGCTGTTGGTTCCAACAACGTCGGTCGGGAGAGGGGACGTTCGTGGCCCGAGGGTGAGAGAGTTGATCGCGATGGACAGGCAGCAGGGCAGGCTGACTGAACTTTCCTCGAGGCCTGTGGACGGTGCGTTAATGGTGACAAAGGTATTGGCGGAATCCTGAGTTCCCGGGATGCCTTTCGGTGTCCAGTGGTCAGAGTCGAACCAGCTCCCGGAGCCTCCCTTGTTCTCGGTATCCCAACCAAATCCTAAATCACCCCACGCGTTGATGCTGAGGAAAGTGGAGGCGATGGTCAGTGTCAGGGCTGAACAAATCCCAACCCTTCTTGGGTAGCCCGGACAAGCACCGCGTTCCGACGGCGTGGGGGCGTAGTCGTTCATATCGCAATATGGCGACTTCGGACCGCCGCAGACAGGGAGCGCTTGGCATTTGCTCACCCTTGTTTGTCGATGCTAGCCGCTCACCACAAGCTTTTAAGCAGCCGCGTGGTCTCCTCCACGAGCACGCGACCGCCTTCGGGGCCCACCACGCCGTCGTCGATCCGGGCGCTGTAACCGCCTCCTTGAACCGCACGCTCGGTGGGGAGGTAGGCCGGACAGTCCGCGGTCAGCTGCACCACTGAGGTCTGGGTCGCGGGGCTGCGGGCCTTGATCCGGGTGCTGTAGTCGCTATAGAGCTCGAATGGATTCGTGGCCAGGGCCAGATCATCCAGCCGCAGGACGTGGATTTCTGCGGGGTAATAGGGATCTGTTTTTTGCAACTCATAACGTGCGACCATGGTTCGGCTCACCCGCCAGTTGATGTAGTCCGGACTCGTTAGGTCGTTCTGCCGATCTTTTCCGGCTTGAACGAGCTTCGATGCCTCGGCGAAGCGCTGGTCCGACACCTTCCACACCGGCAGTCGCACCTGCTCCACCCGGTGGGCCAGCCGCACCTCGGAGCGCACCGACGCCTTGGCAAGCTCGGCGACATCGGTGACCGATTGCACAATCCGACGGCCGATCTCCTGGCGATACTCCAATTGGCGTCGCTTGAGCATTCCTAGCTCGGCGTTCTTGCCCACCTGGATGTGAGGCGATTGGTCGCCGCTCGCTCCGTTGAGCGGCAGAACGAAGAGGTCCGGGGAAAACCGTTCACGGAGGGCTTTTCGGGCGTCATACCAAAAATCCGCCGAGAGATAGAGTTCTCCTTCGACTGACTGCGATGGGCAATAAAGGGTGAGGACCATCCCGATCATCTTTCCCCCGCGCCAGAAAAACAGGCCGTCCAGCGAGTCGTCCGATGCTCCTTCGGTGTGTGAAAAGCCGGGATCTTTGGTGTCGCCATAGAGCCGTGTCGTGCCATCGAAATACACTGCGCGACGATTACGAGCGACGGAGACATGGCCCAGTCCAGAGCTGAAGCCTCCGGGCTGTCGTGACTTCCATGCCCGGATCGCCGCCGTTGCGATCTGTTGTTCCAGGTAGTCGAGATACGCCAGCGGATGCATGATGTCCTTCCGGTCGGCCGGAATGCGATAGGCCCAGCTGCCCGCGAAGTCATAGGGATGAAGGTTCGTTTCGTTCGCGTCAGTGATCGCCGGGGCGGTGTGGGTATGAGTGGCGGAGATCACCAGCTTTCGCACGTCCAAGTCAGGGATCGACTTCGCGATCCGCTGTCGCACCTGATCCACGGACCGTTTCCGAATCCCAACCAGGTCGCAGGAGATCCACAAGACCTGGTCGATGACTCCTTCCGCATCGCGCGTCTCCAGGGCCAGAGCTGTCACCGTCAGCGGGTCGTGACTGTCACCGCTGATGCGGGTGTGGTATTGACCGCCGATCGCGACCGGCTTGGGCGGGGTGATGGTTTCAGTCGCCCAGCCGAAGGCGAGCGACCCAGATCTACTCTCGGCGGGTGCGGCTAGGCAGCTGTTCCAGACAGTGTGAACCATCAGGCATAAGAGCAGGGCGACGCGCGGGGAGTTCATAGTGAGCGAAGGTTCAATTCTCCCGGTCCGGTTG
Source organism: Verrucomicrobiales bacterium (assembly GCA_016793885.1). Classification (NCBI taxonomy): domain Bacteria; kingdom Pseudomonadati; phylum Verrucomicrobiota; class Verrucomicrobiia; order Verrucomicrobiales; species Verrucomicrobiales bacterium. Next base: position 205 of record JAEUHE010000031.1, on the reverse strand, counting down.
TCGAGCGCGTTCGAGTGGCCTAGCCTAAACGGGTAGGACGGAATTCGGGAAGCACTCCGAGGACTGTTGAACCGCGAAGGACGGGTATGTGGTTTGTCAACAAAGACCGAAGGGAAATTGTTCGAAATAACTAATCGAAGTCTGGATCGCCAAGTGTGCCCGTGGAAGAAAGCAAAAGATTGAGAAGGAGAGGACGGACTGGGTC
>JAEUHE010000030.1 GCA_016793885.1 Verrucomicrobiales bacterium | reverse complement strand
TCCTTCCTGAAGTCCAGGAGAGAGGTGTGGACGATCTCAATAGCCGACGTTTTTTTTATTCATAGGGACTGACTTGATGGTTTGAACTGTGGATAAAAGCCCGGCTTGCCGGAAGGCAGCCGGGCACCCCTTTTGAAATCGCAGAGACCACCCCTCGTTGCAATGCTCAATCCAACCCATCCACAGAACTCGAAGTCCCCCTGCCGCGCAGCGGCTTCGTCCAACCAGGCTACTCCAGTGAACGCGCCGATCGCATCTAGTTTTCAGGTTGAGCGCCCATATCGGCGCGTCCCTGAGTAGTTTCGTTAGGTGAACACGCGCCGCAAAATCAAATGTGCCAGCATCGCCGCCGCCTCGGGTGTGACGATATTCCTGGGCCTGTCTCTGCCCCGGACGCGCTCGCTACCTGAGTCCTACACCTATGCGTACTTTCCGCGAGGCGGATATCGCTACCTGATTGCGCCCGGCGGAATCAAGAAGGTCGGGCAGGAGGTTCTCGATTATCATGTAGCCGGCACGATTGTGACGGGCACTGTGCGGTTGAGACTAGAGGATGATGATGTTCGGATATTTCGTCTCGATCTGAAGTCACATGAAGTCACCTTCGGAGAGAGAGGTCAGGCTCATCCACATTGACTCACCTAACCAGATCGTCGACCGAACCACCGCCAGCATCGGGTTTTTGGACATCATGAACTTCACTACATCAGCCACTTCGTCGAGCGCCTTCTTACGGCGGTGGTCGCTCACGATTGGTCGTTCGGCTGCATGACGCATATGTCGTATCCGTCACCAGAGCAAATTGCTGACATTATCCTGTCTCGGCGCCAGGTTTACGGCTTGGACGCGGACAGTCGGATTCGGGAGGCCGCAAACCGGCTTACCGCGCGGGCTCTGTTCGAGATCCTTGGGCGGCTCGACGACAAATCCACAGACATAGCTTCGCAATTATCGGAATTGGTAGCAGCGTGCGGCGGTGAGGACGTATCCTACCGGATCGGTTTCGATACCGGCGATATTCCATGCGTCGACGAGGATCCAGACACTGCGCCGCAGCCTGAGCAAGCGAAGGAGATCTACCTTCGCCTCAGGTTTCGAAACGAGGATGCTGCATATTACCAATTTCATCTCTTTCCTGATCTTAACGCCGACTACATTCTTGGAGCGTCCCGCAAGCGCACCGGATCGGTGCAGCATCTTCGCTTGGAGCTTGCTCGTCCCGAAGCTCTTCAGTCGTTCCTTGAAGCATGTCGTTCCAATCCGCATTTTGTTGGCGTTGAGGAGTCGACCGCGGAGGAGTTTCATCGGGCACCCTCGAATGCCACCTAGACCGCACCTATTGCCGAACCAGGCTACTCCAGTGAACGCGCCGACAGCATCCAGGTTTCAGGCTGAGCATCCATACCGGCGCGTCCCTGAGTAGCGGCGTTCGGCAGCTTCATTATGATGAGCACTACTACACCCCAAAAGCCGAGCGTTGAGAGTACGCGCAGCCTTTGGAGAGTTTTCGTCGGGATCGCTGTGTTTGCTGTCCTCATGGCTTTGCGCCACGAACTGGCCTCCATGTGGGCCAGGGCGGCGGTGGTAGGGTGTGCATTTGTGGTTCTCGGGGCAGCCTTGAGGAGAAGGCCCCAATCGTGATTACCGCCCGCGTGCCGAACCAGTTCGTCGACCGAACCGCCGCCAGCATCGGGATTTCCCACATGATCACAGCCACTGTATCTGTCCCTTCGTCGAGCGCCTTCTTACGGCGGCGGTCGCTCACGATTGGTCGTTGGGCTCCTTCGTTCACGCGATTCATGAATACTATCAAGATGATCCTTGCACTGGTTGTGGGCAGCGTCGCGGTCGAGTCCAGCGCGGGCGATATTACTGGCCAAGTCACGCTGAAGGGTAAGCCCCGGCCTGAGCGGGCTGTAGATTTGAGGTCAGACTCTGCGATCGCCGCTCAGTATCCGAAGGGGATGAAGACTCGCCACTATGAAGTTGGCTCCGACGGTGGACTCCAGCATGTGCTCATTTACCTCCAAGGCGACTTCACCAACACGACCTTTGCCGCATCAGGCACAACGACAGTCCTGGACCATACGAATGGGCTGTTTCAGCCGTATGTTGTGGGCGTTCGTGTCGGCGAACCGTTGCTGTTCAAATGCTCAGACGGCACGATTTGCAGTTTTCATGCGATGCTCAACGCGGGTGCAGACTTTTCCGTAACTCCAGGGCGAGATACCGTATCGCGAACTTTTGCACAGCCGGAGTTGCCGGTGCTTTTCAGGTGTGATCTCCATCCGTGGAACTCCGCATACGTTGGTGTGTTTTCGTCCCCCTACTTCGCGGTTACAGACGCTCAAGGCCGGTTCACGATTCGTGGAGTGCCTGCCGGTCGATACAGTGTGGCGTTGTTCCATCCCAAAACTGGTACCACTGCCAAACCCGTTGTCCTGGCTGACCACCCTGCGACCGTGGATTTTGAAGTCTTTCCACGATGATAGGGCCCAACCAGACTACTCCAGTGAACGCGCCGACAGCATCCAGGTTTCAGGTTGAGCGTCCATACCGGCGCGTCCCTGAGTAGTTTCGTTAGGCCCATGAACAGCGAGTTATCCAAGATCCTTCGTCAGAAGAGAGAGTATGCCTCGTACTTTCACTTCGGGAGGGACAAGACCGGAACCGAGATTGGTGTGGTTGGTGACTGGCTTCAGGCTCGGTACGAAACCCCGTCCTCTCGCTTCGTTAGCATGCGCCATCTGCCCAACCCGTGCGATCCCCCCGATGTTGTTCTCACTGATCTTCAAGGGCACCGCTACGGCGTTGAAGTGACGGAGTTCGTAGACGGGGCGTTTGTGAGGGCGCACGCGAAGGGCGAGACGAATGACTTACGGCTGTACGACGACGAGGAGTTTTATCGACTGGTAACAGAGCGGATTAGACGCAAGGCCGATGTTCCGTTCAAAGACGCGTCGTATTACTCTAGGATCCTGATCCTCTACTCAGACGAGTTAGCGCTAGAGCCGGCCATGTTGAGTAATATTCCTCCAGTTTCGCAGGGATATTTCGACGAAATCTGGTTCATGATTCCCCCGGCTGCATGCAGCGGACACATTGGCTCTTCGAACCCGCCGTGTCGCATTTACGCGGTCAGCAGGCCCAACAAGCCTACTCCAGTGAACGCGCCGACAGCATCCAGGTTTCAGGTTGAGCGTCCCTACCGGCGCGTCCCTGAGTAGGTTTCGTTAGGCGATTTGAGTCGTGAAAATCATCGTAGATAAAATCGATGCTCTCCCTGGTCATGCGCTCACGAAGCGCGATGTGCAGGAGATTGTTACGAAACTCCCTGCCAATTGGAGGGCTATCTTGCGATCGGTCCACATCTCCGCTTCTAGGTCGGCAGCGGCACCCGTCCTATATGATGGCACCGAGATGAAGCTTACGGTGGCGAGTAGAGGCAGGAAGTGGGACGGGGTGCTCCACCTGTTTCTCGTTGAGCTGGCAGCTCACGCTCTTGGGTTCAAGCAGCGTACATTTATTCATCTCCAGAGTCGATATGCAGCTGAGGTAGATAAAGCGGTCGATCCAGTTTATGCAGAGTTGCATCCCATCTTGACGGAGGCACGGCGTCATGTATCGAGGGTCGCCTAACCAGATCGTCGACCGAACCACCTCCAGCACCGGGTTCCGGACATCATGACCATCACTGCACGCACTACTTCGTCGACCATTCTCTTACGGCGGTGGTCGGTCACGATTTGCGTTAGCCCGAGGCAAGCTCCATGATCGGCTTCATTGTTCAAGCACTGTTCTTCGGAACTATTCTCGTCATTAGTAGACTTGTTTTCCGCACTGCCTGTATCCCGGGGTGGGAGACTAGAGCGATCGTCTACGGGTGGGGGGTATTCTTCCTTTGGGCGCTGTGCTGGACTATTCTCCTTCCCATGAGTTTGAAGGGTACGAGTTACTTCGCAGAGGTTCGGGATTCGCTTCCAGATGGGCAGCTTGCGGCCGGGTCTTTGTTTGGTGGTTGGTTCTGGCCTGCTGTGTTGTCCTGGCTCGCTTCGAAGCGGATGGCTCGTGGATCAGGTGCTGGACCTCTGGGCTAACAAGCCCGATCGAGGACAACCCCGACCAGTCCGCGGATTTGCCCAGCTCGTCATGATCATCTCAACCTTTACTAGCCTTGCCGATCGTCACCTCACAGGTCGGGGTGCCTCATCGGGAGGTCGTTAGGTCACTCTATGCTCGCCGAGAGCCCAGTTGTTGATTCCGCTCCAGAGGCGATTCCCGACAGATGGGTGCGGTGGGTGAAGATTACTACGGCGGTTCAGGTGGTGTTCTTGTTTTTCTATCCCGGCATCATCTGCGGTTGCCACTTTCACGCCATCGCGGTTCCGCTGGGCATTGTTCCTGTCGCGTGGGGCTTCTATCCTTTCTTTTGCTACCGGACTCGTCGCGAGCACGTTGTCGGCTACGTCAATGGAGCGCTCTCGATTTTCTGGCTCTATTTCACGTGGGACTCAAATATCCAATTTGCATTTCGATGACGTGTCCTAACGAGGCTACTCCAGTGAACGCGCCGACAGCATCCAGATTTCAGGTTGAGCGTCCATACCGGCGCGTCCCTGAGCAGCGACGTTAGATCTCTAGATGATCGTGGAGAGTCTTGTTGCATTCGTGCTCTTGACGCTGGCAGCGGCGGTTTACGCAGCAGCGTGTGCCTGTAGGTACATGATCTCAAGAAGGAAGACACCAGAGTGGTATCTCTCCCTTTGGGGAGTGATCTTGCCTTCCTTACTCGCTGCCTTGGCAGTGGGGCAGGGTGATCTTTTTGACAGAAAGAGGATGTCTATGGGCCCCGTGCCGGTTTGGCTACTGGTAATCCTGTTTGCACTTGCCGCGGCAGTCGTTGCGGTCCTGCCCGCGTTTGGAGTCGTGGCGGTGTATCGATGGAGGTGGCGGCGGTCCCGCGGTTACGAGCCGAGTTCTAACAAGCCCACTCGATCCAACAGCCCTTAGCCTCCGAGTTTTTCACGTGACCACCGTTCCTACAGTCCCGGTTTCTCCCGAGTTGGTTCTCGGTCGACGGGCTGTGGCTCAGTGGGAACGTTGGACGTATCCACCCGATGAGTGCTACTCCATCATCTTGCCCAAAGTGCGGCAGCACCGAGTTCCGAGTCGCTCACCCATTCAAGAGCCACGTCAATCCGTTGGTATTGATTTTCGGCGGCTTTCTGCTGTCAGTGCTTTGGAGCGGGAGTCGCAAGCAGGAGATGCGATGCAGTCAGTGTGAGTCTGTTTTTGAGCAGTCCACGCGGAGTTCCAGGGTTGTCTTGTTTCTTCTCCTCGGTTTTGTGCTGCTGATTGTATTGGGAGTTCTGGCCCAGATTTTTGGCTGGGTAGAGTGACACGACAGATACGTCCAACGAGCCCACTCGATCCAACAGCCCTTAGCCTCCGAGTTTTTGACATGATCACTGTTCCTGCATCCCAGGTTTCGCCCGAGGTGGCTCTCGGTCGGCGGGCTGTGGTTCAGCGGGGTCGTTGGGCCGGGTAATCCATGAACGCGGACATACATCGTGACTTGAGACAGCTCGCTGATGGGTGGTGCGAGCGTCGTGCCTTGCGAGCGCTGAGTCAGTTCCTTCCTGGCTACTTCGCGCTGAACGGCCTTACGGATGGCTGGGGAGAGCTTTAGACCGCATTAAAAGACGTCATGGTCTTTGCGAAGGACGAGATTACCGAGGAGGAGACGCGAGAGGTGAAGCGGATCATGATTGTCGTTCAGGCAGCCATTTGCCGGTGATGAAGGAAGAGCCCAACAAGCCCACTCGATCCAACAGCCCTTAGCCTCCGGGTTTTTCACATGATCACCGTTCTTGCATCCCTGGTTTCGTCCGAGTTGCCTCTCGGTCGGCGGGCTGTGGCTCAGTGGGGACGTTAGAAGGGGAGCGATGAAAATGTTTAGTGTTCTGTTGCTCGCCGGTGCGTGGATTCTGATGCTCGTTGGCGGGTTTGTAGCGGTAGATTCGTTTCTATCTAAATCCAAAGGCACTCCCTCGGTTTGGCCAGAACTCTTGCTTGGACTGATCATCCTGAGCATCGGGTGGTGCATCAGGAATCTGGCTCTCAGAGTAGTGCGGGCGTCGGCACATTCCTCCAGACCTGGGACAGTTGATCACAGCACACGGCAGCCCCGTTTCTAACCAACCCACTCGATCCAACAGCCCTTAGTCTCCGAGTTTTTCACATGATCACCGCTCCTACACTCCAGGTTTCGTCCGAGCTGGTTTTCGGTCGGCGGGCTGTGGCTCAGTGGGGACGTTCGGCTGCAATCGATCACAACAAACCCATCATGAAATCAAAGCAAATCTTCGAGTTGGCCGTAAGGATTCTCGGGCTGGCGTTTATCTACCATGCCTTCACATCGCTTCCCCAAGCCGTTGGATCGGTCTTGGGCAGTTTTCGGGATTTTCACCTAATCCCGTTTTTCCTGACCTCATTTCTTGCCGTATGGCCTCTACTGGTCGCTTATTGGTTG
>JAEUHE010000029.1 GCA_016793885.1 Verrucomicrobiales bacterium | reverse complement strand
CACGCGTTTGCTTGATTTTTTTGCGAAATCCTTCGTTGTTCGTCGCTTACGTATTTCGCTCAATACGCTCGCTCCTCACGCCTCGGTTTTCGCAAAAACCTGCTGCGCAACCGCATGCCGCCCTACTGCATGGATTGGGCTACAGGGGAGAAGGGAGGCGAGGTGCGATGTGGGAGGATTACGATTACGATTACGATTACGATTGCGACCAGCTGGTAACTGACACCTTCCGCCTTCGCCCAGCCTTCGGCGTGACAAGGGCACCTGGCACCTAAGTGATGAGTGACGAGTGATGAGTGACCGTGACACCCGGCACCTACCACCTTCCAGTTCCCCCATTCTCCACGCTTGATCACCCCCCAGGGTTCACGGCAGAACAGGACGTGTGATCTGTCCTGCTGCCCATCCGGTGGAGCGTCTTGGCTCATGAGCGCGTCCGACACTCCCGAGCCGGCGTCGACCCAACCCAGCGATGCTGTTCCCCAAGTCGTGGAACATCTGTTCCGACATGAGTCGGCCCGGATCGTCGCCACGCTCACCGGCATCTTTGGCGTGGAACATCTCACGCTGGCCGAAGACGTCGTGCAGGAAACGCTCGCCCGCGCTCTGCAAACCTGGCCCTTCTACGGGGTTCCGGACAATCCGGCTGCTTGGATTATGCGGGCCTCGCGCAACCTGGCTCTGGATGTGGTCCGGCGCCAGAAGGTGTTCCGGGATAAGGAGCCGGAAATCATTCGTCTGCTGGAGGATCACATGGCCCGGCCCGATGCCGAATCGGCCAGTGGCCCGGAGTCGGATCAGATCAGCGACGATCGGTTGCGCCTGATGTTCGTGTGCTGCCATCCGGTGGTGCCTGTCGAAGCCCAAGTGGCCTTGGCGCTTCGTACCTTGTGCGGATTCGGAACGGAAGAGATCAGTCGCGCGTTCCTGACTTCCGAAGCCGCCATTGCCAAACGACTGGTGCGCGCACGGGCCAAGATCCGCGACGCCCAAATTCCCTTCGCGATTCCCGAAGGAGCGGAGCTGGTGAAACGCTTGGATGGCGTGCTTCACACGCTTTACCTCCTGTTCAATGAAGGATACAAGACGTCGGTCGGACCGAAGCTGATTCGCGAGGATGTTTGTCATGAGGCGATTCGGCTGGCCTCACTGCTCACCTCGCATCCCGCGGGCAATCAGCCTAAGGCTCACGCGCTGCTTGCGTTGATGCTGCTCAACGCCGCGCGTCTGCCTGCTCGAGTGGACGACGACGGTAACCTGGTTCGATTGCGGGAACAGGACCGCAGCCAGTGGGACCGTTCGCTGATCGCTCGCGGCATGCTGCACATCGCCCGGTCCGCGGCGGGCGCGGAGATCTCGGAATATCACGTGCAAGCGGGGATTGCGGCGGTCCACGCAGCGTCGGCCGATGAGGCATCCACCGACTGGCGTCGAATCCGCGCGCTCTATGATCATTGGATCACGATGGATGATTCACCGGTGGTGGCGCTGAACCGGGCGGTTGTGATCTCCATGCTCGAGGGACCCGAAGCAGGGCGAGCCGCCGTGATGGCGATTCCTCAGCGCGACAAGTTGGAATCTTACTATTTGTTGTACTCCGTGCTGGGTGATTTTGAGTCGCGACTGGGAAATCGCGACGCCGCCGCCGCGCATTTCCGTCGCGCGCTGGAATTGGTGGAGAGCGACTCGGAGAAGCGGTTTCTGTCCGCGAGATTGGGGGAAGGGGGAAGGGGGTAGGTGGTGGGTGGTGGGGTGGTGGGTGGTGGGTGGTAGGGTGGCACGCCCTACGGGGTGCGGTGAAATGGGACCGGGTTTCCGGGGATCTACGCTGCGCTGCGATTCCCGGCTAATTTCTGTGAACCCCCTGGGGTTCTGAGTTCCCAATGAAAAATGAGCGATGTGCAATTCGACCCCTTTGGAGGACCATGTGGGGAAGCCTTCTCACGGCTGCCCCTCCAGGGAACAAGGGGGCGAGGTGCGATGTGGGAGGATTACGATTACGATTACGAAAGCGGCGCAGCTTCCGCGGCACCTAACACCTAGCACCTGGCCCCTAACACCTAACTTATCTCTTGAACCAGCTCTTGAAACCCTTCTCCGATTCTCCCGGACGGTGGATCGAGAAGAGGAGGGCGGTCCGCGCGGCTTCGAGGGCCATGCGGAAGTCAAAGTAGGTTTCAAACCGCTCAGTTGGCACTTTGGCCATCGCCCGTACCAAGGCATCGTTGGTCTGATCAGTAATATCAGGCCGGACCTGTTTGGGATGGGTCAGGGGGGTGTGCACGTGAGCGGCGATGACGTCCTTGAAATCTTCGGCCTCGAAGGGCACGTGGCCGGTGAGGGCATGGTAGAGGGTGCCACCTAAGCTATACATGTCCGAAAGAAAGGTCTCCCCTTCACGCATCACTTTCTCGGGAGCAATATAGTAGGGCGTGCCCCAAACGGTAGCCTCCGGGTCCGCATCGGTCTCGGCTTCGCGGGCCAGCCCGAAATCCACCAGCTTGGGCTCCCCTTCGGCGTTGAACAGAATGTTGCCGGGCTTGATGTCCCGATGCAGGAAATTGTGCTTCAACGCCGATTCCAGAGCAGAGCACATGGCGATGCCGACATCGAGCACCAGCACCTCGTCCACCTGCTTGAGCTTCTCGATGCGGGAATCGAGGCTGCCATGGTCGGCGAGTTCCATCACCAAGAACGGCCGACCGTCAAATTCGTCAAAGGTATAGACGTGGATGATGTTCTGATGGTTCAGCGCCGCGCCGGCCCGCGCCTCCCGGTAAAAGCTGGCCACGGCCTCCTTGTCCTCGAAGATCTCCCGCTTCATGAGCTTCACCGCCACGATGCGTTCGAGGTTCACATCCATGGCCCGATAGACGGTGCCCATGCCGCCAGAAGCGACTACTTCGCGGAGGTCGAATTGACGGATCCGCGTGGCGAGGATGACCGGATGACCGCATTTGGTGCAGGGGATGGACTCTAAGGGAGGCAGGTCCCCTGGAATCCAGTTGTTGGCCATGCAGGCACCACATACGGAACGACGGAGTTGTTTTCGGCTTTCAGACATTCCTAATGACCCAGACAATGTACGCTGGATTCTGTCACTCACAAGTTTCTGATGCGCTTTTTTGACCTGGGTCGGGGTTTGGTCCGCCCGCGACTAGTCTTGCGCAACCTGCGGACCCAACTTCCAGTCCGACAGAAACCTAGAGGTCTCCCGACAGCGGGATCGACCTCGAATCCTGGAGGATTCATCGGCGCGATGAGCCGAATCTTCAGGGTTGTCTTTTGCGCGGCGGCCCGTTGAGAATCGCGACTCAACTGCCGATTGGCAGAATCCCTGAAGTTGCATGAATCCAAAGCCCGAGTCCCTGCCCACCGAAGCGACCCAGGATCGCCGTGAATTTGTGAAAGCCTGTTGTGCCCTGGCCGCGGGTGGCGCTGCCACCGCAGTGCCGGTTGTGGCGGGGCTGCACTTTCTCACCGATCCGGTGCGGCGCAACGCCGGAAGCTCCCTCTTTGTTCGCGTGGCCTCGCTCAGCTCGCTTCCGGAAGACGGGCAACCGCGGAAGTTCTCAGTCATTGCCGACCGTTCGGATGCCTGGAATCGTTATCCCCAGGTTCCTATTGGCGCCGTCTATTTGCGTCGCACCGGCCCGCAAACCGTCGAGGCCTTGAACATTCTGTGCCCACATGCCGGCTGCGCCGTGGATTTTGAGCCGGAGCATCGGCACTTCCTCTGTCCTTGTCATAACAGTTCCTTCGCGTTGGATGGCGCGGTGGTGGACGAGAGCAGCCCGAGCGCGCGGGCGTTGGACAGTCTTGAAGTGGAACTGAGGGGTGCGGGAGAAATCTGGGTGAAGTTTATGAACTTTCAGGCGGGCAAGGCAGAAAAAATTCCGCTCACATGAAGCGCTTGATCGACTGGCTGGATTCTCGCACAGGCTGTCGCAAGCTGCTGCACGAGGCGCTGTATGAAAACGTGCCAGGCGGCTCGCGCTGGCGGTATGTCTGGGGCAGCGCTCTCACCTTTGCGCTGGCCGTTCAGTTCGTGACCGGCCTGTTTCTCTGGATGGCGTACAGCCCCGGCGCTCAAACGGCCTGGGAGAGCGTTTACTATATTCAGTATGAGATGGCAGGCGGATGGCTGGTTCGCGGGATCCACCATTTCACGGCCCAGCTGATGACGGTGCTGCTGGTGCTTCATTTCATGCAGATCGTGATTGATGGCGCCTACAAGGCTCCCCGGGAGATCAACTTTTGGTTCGGGTTGGGCCTGCTGATGCTGGTTCTCGCCTTGTCGCTCACCGGCTATTTGCTTCCCTGGGACCAAAAGGGCTATTGGGCGACACGCGTGGCGACCAACATTGCGGCCATCACTCCCGTGATCGGGCCAGAGATTCAGAAGCTAATCATCGGGGGCACCGAGTATGGGCATCACACGCTCACGCGGTTCTTTGCACTCCATGCAGGCTGGCTTCCGGCCGGGGTAGTTCTGCTGGTCGTGGGCCATATTTACTTGTTTCGCAAGCATGGGCTCACCGCGGCGGAACCGCGGCGCAAGAAGGACGAGCCGTTCTGGCCGGACCAGGTGCTCAAGGATGGCGTCGCCGCGTTGGCCGTCATGGCCACGGTGCTGCTGTTGATCGTGTGGCCCCGCCTCACCGGTTCCACGGCTCCGTTGGGTGCGGAGCTGGGCGCTCCCGCCGATCCGTCCGAACAGTTCTCTGCGGCGCGTCCGGAGTGGTACTTTCTGTTCCTCTTTCAGTTGCTGAAGTATTTTCCAGGCGAAAGCGAAATTTGGGGTGCCATCATCCTGCCCTCCTTCCTGATGGTTCTCATCTGCCTCATGCCCTTCTTCGGACAATGGCGTCTCGGGCACCGGTTCAACGTTGGTTTGCTCGGCTCGATCCTGGTCGGCGCCGGGCTGCTCACCTGGCTCGCCAAGCGCGACGACCAGCAGTCGGAGCATTATCCCTTGGCCGTGCGACAGGCGGCGCGCGACGCCGAACGGGTGAAGGAGCTCGCGCGCAGCCCCTCCGGGATTCCGGTAGCGGGCGCTGTCACGTTGCTGCGAACCGATCCCTTGACTCAGGGGCCGAAGCTATTTGCGAAGAACTGCTCCAGCTGCCATCGGTTTGACGGCCACGACGGGTTGGGAGCAGTGCTGAAGGATCCGGCATCGGCCGCGGATCTCAAGGGATTTGGAAGTCGTGAGTGGATCAGCGGTTTGTTGGATCCGGCCCGAGTGGGCTCCTCAAACTATTTTGGCGGCACCAAATTCGCCGAGGGAAAGATGGTTCGGTTTGTGAAGAAGGACATCGCCAAACTCGATTTGGAAGGCCGGGAGCAACTGCGGGGCGCGATCGCCGCTCTGTCGGCCGAAGCGGAGCTGAAATCGCAGCGGGCGCAGGATCAACAGGACGCCGCCCTCATCGCCAAAGGCCGTGAATGGATGCGGTCCGACACCCTGCGCTGCACCGAGTGCCATCAATTCCGGAAACCCGACGATGACGCCACCGCTCCCGACCTCACCGGGTTCGGTTCACGCGGTTGGCTGATCGAATTCATCCAGAATGCCGCGCACGAGCGGTTTTATGGCAAGCGGAACGACCGCATGCCGCTCTTCGGTAAGGACCAGATCCTCGATGATGCGAGCATCGGCCTCATTGCCGATTGGCTGCGCGGAGACTGGTATCAATCTCCTTCCTCCACTCCTGCCCATGCCGACACTTCAAAGTGAATTCATTCCGGCCGTCGATCGTTCTTCGCGCCGTCTTCTGGTGGCGCTCCACGGGCTAGGCGACAGCCCTGCCGGCTACCGCTGGATGCCCGAGGCGCTGCGTCTCCCGTGGCTGAACTATCAGCTGATCAACGCGCCTGATTTTTACTATGGCGGTTATTCCTGGTTCGACATCGAGGGCGATCGCCGACCGGGCATCGATCGCAGCCGGCAGCTGCTGGTGGAGTGGCTGGACCACGCACGCTCCCAGGGGTATCGCACGGAGGACACGGTGCTGTTCGGATTCTCCCAGGGCTGCCTGATGACTTTGGAAACCGGGTTGCGCTACCCGCATCGATTTGCCGCGCTGATTGGCATCAGCGGGTTTCTTCCGGAATATGCGCAGCTGATCAAGGAGCTGTCGCCGGTGGCCAAGGATCAGCGGATTTTGGTGACCCATGGAACCCAGGATCCCCTGTTGACCTTGGCCAGCGTCAAGCCTCAGATGCGTGCGCTTCAAGACGCAGGCCTCAACCTCACGTGGCAGGAGTATCCCAAGGCGCATACGATTTATGGGGAAGTGGAGCTGGCTTTGATCCGCCAGTTCATCATGAAGTCATTTGAAGGCGCTCTTTTATGATTCGTGGATTGATGAAATGCCTCTGGGTGTGCGTGTGGATGTCGCAGTCGCTGCAACCACTCCAGGCTGCTCGGGCGATTCCCCCGCGCCTTGCCGAGGTCTTCGATGCGGCGCGGCTAGCCGAGATGGATCGGGTGGTGGAGGAGACCATTGCCCAAAAGGGCTGTCCCGGGGGAGTGATCTGGGTTGAGCGGGAGGGGCGCAGCTACACCAAGGCCTTGGGGCAGCGGTCGATCGATCCGACGGCTGAGCCGATGACGATGGATACTATTTTCGACGCTGCCTCGCTCACCAAGGTGGTGGCGACCGCGCCCTGTGTTCTGCTGCTGGTGGAGCGGGGAAAAGCCGAACTGGACGTTCCGGTGTCGCGATATCTCCCGGCCTTCACGGGATTCCAACGCGAGCGGATCACCGTGCGGCATCTGCTCACCCACACCTCCGGACTGAAGCCCGGGTTGTCTCGGCAAGTCCCCTGGCAGGGTTATGAGCATGGGGTTGGGCTCGCCCTGGCGGAGATGCCGGAGACGGCTCCCGGCACTCAGTTTCGCTACAGTGACATCAATTTCATCCTGCTCGGGGAGATCGTTCGAATTCTCAGTGGCACCAGCCTGGATAAGTTCGCCGAGCGCGAGCTCTTTGGTCCTTTGCGCATGCGCGATACGGGGTTTCTCCCCGCCGCCTCGCTTCGACGTCGAATTGCTCCAACCCAGCGCGTCGAAGGACAAATGCTGCGCGGTGTGGTCCATGATCCTACCTCGCGCGCCATGGGTGGCGTGACCGGTCACGCCGGACTGTTCACCACCGCCGCCGACCTGGCCCGGTTCGCCCGCCTTTTTCTCAACGAAGGTGTGGTGGATGGGCGCCGGATTCTCAAGGCCGAGACGGTTCGCCTCATGACTTCGGTTCAGACTGCCGACGCCGTGTTACCCCGTCGGGGACTGGGCTGGGACATCGACTCGGGCTACAGCCGTCCTCGCGGCCGAGTTTTCCCGCTGGGTTCGTATGGGCATACTGGCTTTACCGGCACATGCCTTTGGATTGACCCGTTCTCAAAGACTTTTTGGCTCTTTCTTTCGAATAGGGTGCACCCTGATGCGAAGGGTAATATCCTCCCCTTGCAACTGGAGTTGGGCACATTGGCCGCGCAGGCCGTTCGGAATTTCAGTTTCGACCGTGTGCCCGGGGCTCTGGCCGCCCGGACCAATTTCCTCTCGGCGGCTGTCGGCGTCCCTACCATCGAGGTGCTGAATGGCATCGATGTCCTGGTGCGCGACGGCTTTAAGCCGTTGCGAGGGCTCCGAGTGGGGCTCATTTCGAATCACACCGGACAGGACCGCAACCGTCGAAGCACCATCGATCTGCTGCATCAGGCTCCGGAAGTGTCGCTCAAAGCCTTGTTCAGTCCGGAGCATGGGATTCGCGGGGTGGCCGATGAAAAAGTTTCGGACAGCCGTGACGAGGCGACCGGGCTGCCGGTGTATAGCCTGTATGGGGATCGCCGAGCACCCTCGGAAGATCAGTTGAAGGGCCTCGATGCCTTGGTCTTCGACATTCAGGACATCGGATGTCGGTACTACACTTATATTGGGACGATGGGCAATTGCATGGAGGCGGCCTCCAAGGCAGGGATTCGCTTCGTGGTGTTGGATCGTGTGAACCCAATCAACGGGGTGGCGGTTGAAGGTCCGGTGCACACGAACCAATCGACCTTTGTCGCCTACCACGAGCTGCCGTTGCGCCACGGAATGACCGTAGGGGAGTTGGCCACCCTGTTTCGCGCCGAACGGGGGTGGAAGCTGGATTTGACCGTGATCCAGGTTGAGGGTTGGAAGCGGTCGATGTGGTTTGACGAGACCGGCCTGCCCTGGATTAACCCTTCGCCTAACATGCGTTCGATGGCGGGAGCTGCGCTCTATCCGGGGCTGGGCTTTCATGAAGCCGCCCTGGCGGTGGGACGCGGGACGGATGCGCCATTTCAGATCATCGGAGCTCCCTATGTGAACGACCGGGTGCTGGCCGCGGAGTTGCGTAAGGAAAACCTGCCAGGAGTCCGGTTTATACCCCTGCGCTTTCAACCCACCTACAGCACCTTCAAGGACCAGCCCTGCAGCGGTGTGGCGATCACGATCGTGGACCGCGACCGATTTTCTCCGGTCGACGTCGGCCTGGCCATTGCCCGAACCGTTCAGCGCCTTCATCCGACGGAGTACGCCTTGGGCAAACTGCGGTTTTTGTTGACGGACGAGCCTACGCTGGAGGGAATCAAGGCTGGCCGGTCCGTCGCTGAGATGCGCTCGGCCTGGATGGAAGGGCTGTCACGATTCAAGACGCGCCGTGCGCGGTTTCTGCTCTATCCCGATCCCCCCAGACCCTGAGGTCGACCGATGTCATGAGCCTATCCCTTTCACCCGCCCTCTCCGCTGCGCTAGTCCTGATGTGCGGGGCGGTGGATCAAGGCTTCGGGCAGCCCATCCTGGACAAGCGCAAGTTGTGGTCGGCGCAGACATTTTGGGACAATCAGGACGTGGATTGGTTTGTCGAGAACATCCCCTTTCTGGAAACCCCCGACCCGGAGTTGGACGCCACCTATTACTACCGATGGGAGGTCCTCACCAAGCACCTCACCTATGGCTCTCCCAACACCGGCTATTGCTTCACCGAGTTTATCGACCGGCCCTTTTGGTCTGGAACTTATGGTGCCATCAGTTGCCCGGCTGGACATCAACTCTATGAGGCGCGGTGGCTGCGAGATCCCTTAGTCGCTCGCGACTATGCGAAGTACTGGTTCAAGACGCCCGGTGCGCAGCCGCGGAACTACAGCACCTGGCTGGGGGACGCGGTGTGGGCAGTGCACCAGGTTCATCCCGATCGCTCCTTCACGACCAGCCTCCTCCCGTCGCTGAGAGAAAACTACCGCGGTTGGGAAAAGAAGCACTTCACGCCTGAGGTCGGGCTCTTCTGGCAGACGGGTCACGATGATGGGATGGAGTTCAACATCAACAGCCGGCAAACGCAGGACATTCTGCGCGGCGCTCCCGCCTATCGAACGACCTTGAACAGCTATATGTGGGCGGATGCCAAGGCCATCGAGTCCATCGCCACATTGGCGGGCGATGCTGCGATCGCGAGCGAGTTTGCGAGCAAGGCATTGGGAATCAAAACCAATCTGCAAGCCCGGCTGTGGGATGCAGAACGGAGTTTTTTCTTTCCGTTGTCCCAGCGCGAGGAGCAGCGCGACGGCCATGTGGTCAAGGTGGGCACGCTGACTTATCAGTCCGGTCAGTTTGCGGGAAGCCCGTATGGTCGCGAACTGCACGGCTATGTTCCGTGGCAGTTCAATCTGCTGGATCCGGGATTTGAAGACGCCTGGAAGTTTTTAATGGACCGCGAGGGCTTTCTGGCGGACTTCGGACCCTTGACCGCCGAACGGCGCGATCCGCTCTTTAAGGTGACCGACACCTGTTGCTGGTGGAGCGGCCAGTCCTGGCCCTATGCCACCACACAGACTCTGCTGGGCTTGGCGAATGTGCTCAACCAAGGCCGTCCGGCACCGGTGACCCGTGATGACTACTACCGTTTGCTGCGAACGTACGCCCTCACCCATCGGAAGGACGGAAAGCCGTACATCGCCGAGGCCGTCCATCCCGACACGGGGTCGTGGAAGGGATATGATAACTACAACCACAGCGAGCACTACTTTCACTCGGGATTCGCGGACCTGGTCATCACCGGGCTGATCGGGCTTCGGCCTCGGGCGGATGATATTGTGGAAGTGAACCCCCTGGCACCTGCCAGCTGGGATTACTTCGCTTTGGATGGGGTTCGTTATCACGGGCACGAACTGGCCATCACTTGGGACCGCACGGGAGAGCGTTATGGCAAGGGGGCTGGGTTCCAACTTTGGATGGATGGCAGCCGGCGCGCGATTGAGCCCACTCTGACCCAGCTAACAGCATCCCTTCCCCGCCTCCCCCGCCCACCATCGCCGCCATCGCGATTGCTGAACTTCGCCGTCAACAATGACGGGGAGTTTTTCCCTCGCCTGACGACCTCGTTCTCAAATCCGAAGACCCCGGTCACGGCATTGCAGGATGGCGTCGCGTGGTATCACCTTCATCCTCCCAATCGGTGGACCACCGCTGGATCCTCGAACGAGACCGACTGGTGCATCTTGGATTTCGGAACCAGTCAACCCATCGAGAAGCTCAAGCTGTATTTTTTGGATGATGGCCACGGGATTGTTCCGCCGGCGCGCTTTGACCTCCAGTTTTGGAGCGGGCTGGTGTGGACCCCCATCACGAATCAGGTAAGGACTCCGGCACAACCCCAAGGCCGTCGAGGCAACACCATAGAGTTTCCAGCGGTCGAAACCGCGCGCATTCGGATGAACTTCACGCATGGACCCGAGGGCCGCACGGGCCTTACTGAGGTGGAAGCCTGGGGTCGCGGATCGTTGCCCTATCGGCCCGCCCCCTCCCCTCCAGGCAACTTGGCGGTCAACCGATCCGGGCGGGGGTTTCCCCGGGCCACGGCTTCATTCACCTCTCGTTTTGGAGATAGCCCGGCGATGGCCATTGATGGGCGGTATCATTTCACGCCGACGCCCATGAATCGTTGGACTTCCTACGGATCCACCAATGCCACCGACTGGCTGGAAGTGGATTTTGGCACACCTCGTGAGGTGTCGCGTGCTGAGCTGCACATCTATGATGATCGCGGCGGGGTCCAATCGCCTAAGGAGTATTATGTCGAGTATTGGACAGGGGGGAACTGGGAGCGGGCGGAAAAGCAGGTGAAGACGCCGGCGGATGCCGTCGGAGGCGCCGTCAACTCGGTGAGGTTTTCGAGTGTCAACACGCTTAAGATTCGAATTCAGTTCGTGCACCGAGACAAAGCCCGCAGCGGGCTTACGGAACTTGAGCTGTGGAAGGAGTGACGGCGCAGTCCCGATGAACGTTGTTGCCCGCGGATCACACGGAGGAACACTCGGTTCACCGGGCTGGACCCACCACCCGGTAGAACCGCGTCTGTCCTTCCCGGGAGAGGCCGAAGGAAAGGGCATCGGTCGGATCTCCGACATTCACCCATGATCCAGCGGACAGGCTGTCGCGTTGCTGAACTTGATAGGGCCCCTGCCCACCGGTCCAGTTCAGCAGAATTTGGGTAGTGCTGATCGAGGGGATTCCCAGCCGAAGCGGAGCGGGGGCCGGCACTGCATTTCCGGCAGCCAGGTGGGCGATCTCCGCTGGTGACAACGCCCGAGACCACACGGCGAGATCATCCACCACGGCATTGAGGAAGTATCTATTTTCCGTCCCGTTCCGTCCGATCGCGGCCGATTGTCCGGTGCGCACAAATCCGGTCAATCCCGCGCCTCCGCTGCCATCGTTCCCGATATGGGTATCCGCCGCTACCCCATTCAGATAAACCACTGCCTCCCCCGCGGTTGCGCTGGCGCGTCCATTGTAGACGCCGGCCACATGGATCCATTCGCCCAGAACTAACTCGCTCTCGGGAATGCCTGGACGTGCGGCTTGACCACGCGCGTCCGTCACCTTGAAACGGAGTTCTCGGTTGCCTCGATCGAGATAAAGAACGTAGTTGTCCTGCACGGAATCGTATATTCCGCCGAACCCCTCGGGAAGTTCTGAGGGCAGGGCGCTCAGTTTCACCCAGGCAGCGACGGTCACCTGGTCGGCGGCGAAGTCCAGCGAGGGGCTGGGGGCGATTCCGACATAGGTGTCGGACCCATTCACTTGCAGCGCTCCGCCGAAGCGGGCGTCGGCACCCGAAAGCCAAGCGATCGACGGATCGATGGCTGACAGCAGTCCGACATTGCCATGAACGACATCGAAAACTTCGGTGGCGTCGCCTTGGCGAGCGCCATCATCGAGCGGCCACAACGCCGCGAGACCCTGGCCCACCGACGCGGCGGGGTCCGAGGCCAGGGGTAGCACCGCCAGAGTCGCGGCGGAGCTTTCGAGCGGCCCACGCTGATCACGAACGACCACCGTATATCTGCCGGCAGTCTCGGTCCCCGCAATGACTGAGAGCTGCGCTTGGGTCGCTCCGGCAAGATCCGCTCCATTCAGTCGCCATTGGTAGGTGATGGGTGGTATGCCGTTGGAGATGGCGACCCGGAACAAGGCATAGGAGCCCGCCAATGTTTTCACGTCGCCGGGGGAGGCCACGATGGTGAGCGCGTCTGCCGGTGGTGGCGGATTTGGAATCACCTGGCCGCTCGCCAGGTACAAAACCTCTTCACTCGTCAAAGCGCGTCGCCACACTCCGACATCATCCACACTACAGCCCAGAAAATACTGTGCCCCATTGCCATCACGGCCGATTCCGGCAATCTGACCGGAGCGCACCACCCCGGTCAGACCCACTCCCCCGCTGCCGTCGTTCCCTAGGTGAGTGTCCATGAGTTCCCCGTTCAAATAGACGCGGGCTTCGCCGGCTCCTGGGGTGGCATTGCCATCGTAGACGGCTGCCACATGAAGCCATTCGCCAGTCACCAGCAAATCTTCCGGGATACCCGGTCGAGCTGCCGCCCCGCTTGAATCCGTGATCTTGAACCGCAATTGGCGATTCCCCCGGTCGAGGTACAGCACATACGCATCCTGTGCCGAATCATAGATCCCGCCAAAACCCGCCGGAAGCTGGCTGGGCAGCGAGTCCAATTTCACCCAGAGCGAGAGCGATACTTGATTCGTCTTTGGGTCGAGCGACTCGTCCGCGGCGATCCCGAGGTAGGTGTCGGCACCGTCCACTCGAATCGCGCCCTCGAACCGCGCGTCTCCAGCGGCCAGCCAAGCCATGGACGGATCGGAAGAGGTCAGCACCGCGTCGGCGCCGCCCACCACGTCACGGGCCTGCACGGAGAGTGGATTTGATGTCCCGTCATCCAGCGACCAATGAGCCATTAGCCCCGTGGGCAAGGATTCAGCGGTGGGTGTGGCAGCCCAAGCGGACGGTTCAGTCAGGCACCTACCGGCGATAAGCACGGTCAGTACCGCCCAATCAAAAGAGGAAAGACGACGCTTCATGGATTACCCACCGGTGTAGCGCAATTCAACCGATGTGTCCATCCCGTTGGAACAAACTCTCCGCGGATTCCATGCATCCAAAGTGCGCGCTTCTTCGTAGAGGGAGGTGAAATCGTTGAATGGTCTGTTGGTCGAAGGCCTGCCCGAGAAAACCTCGAGCGGGGCGGGGGATCCCGTGTCTTCGCACCCCATTCGCTGCAGAAAACCAACTCGGCGCTACGATGCTCCGAGCAGCACATCACCACTATGAACCCACGCAGTTCCTCATTTCACTCATTGGTCGGCAGCGCCGCCCTACTGTCCCTCACCTTGGGAAGCCCCTTGGCTCACGCCGAAGCCATTGTCGGCCTCTCTACCGACAATCGGATCGTCACCTTCGATAGCTCGGCGCCTGGCATCCTCGGCACCAGCCTGGCGGTTTCCGGCCTGGCTGACGGCGAACAGCTGGTGGGAATCGACTACCGACCGGCAACGGGCCAACTCTATGGGTTGGGTAAGTCGAGCCGGATCTATAGGATCGATCTGTCCACCGCGAATGCAACTCCGATCGGTGGTTCGAACTTCACGCCAGCCTTGGTCGGCGATGCCTTCGGATTCGACTTTAACCCCACGGTTGATCGGATCCGCGTGGTCAGCGATAGCGGTCAGAACCTGAGGCTCCATCCGGACACCGGGGCGGTGGCTGCGACGGACGGCAATCTCAACTACTCGAGTTTGGATCCCAGCAGCGGTCAGTTCCCTCAAGTGGTGGGTTCCGCCTACACGGAGAATCGGGCGGGTGCCTCTACCACCACTCTCTACGGCCTCGACTCGGTGATGGATACCCTGGTTCGCCAGGTTCCCCCTAACAATGGAACGCTCACCACTGTGGGTTCTACGGGAATCAACTTTACGGACCTGGCGGGATTCGACATTTCAGGTGCCTCCGGCGCGGCCTTCGCGTCTCTGGTCAAAGCAGGCGACTCCTGGTCAGGGCTTTATGCCATCGATCTGTCGTCCGGAGCGGCGTCGTGGTTGGGCGACATCGGCTCACAACAGCTGTTCACCGACATCACGGTGGTGCCAGAGCCGGGTTCGGTGGCCTTCCTGGCTCTCGCTGGCGCGGGCCTGATGCTCCTGCGTCGGCGAGGGGCCTAACCTCCGAACTGATCTTCCTTGTTTCGGAACAGAAGATTGAAGCTGGTCATGGAGCCGTAGCAGCGACTGATGTACTGCTGCAGCTCCACCTTCTCCCCATCGGTCAACTTTTCATGACCGTTGATCTTCTGTTCCAGGACCCGGAAATTGTTCCGCATCATCACAATCTTGTGAAAGAAGACCTCCAACGGGACTTCCTTGGTTTGAAGAGTGGGATCCGCTGGGTGGAGCACCAGCTTCCCTCCATGCCAACGCGCTCCCAGTTCAGCCACTGCCTCGTCGTTCGCTCCGAGTCCCAAGCGATCCACCAGGCTTGAGACCACCTCGGAGATGAGGGTCGGAAGCGGCATCTCCAGGGAGGTGAGCGCGGCCTGGGCGGAGGCCGGTTCGAGTCCGCTGGTCTCGGGCGCGACGGTGCGACGCCCGGTCTCAAACGCGATCTCTACCGAGTGTTCGGTGATCGCTTTCACCACCCCCGGTCCATATTGGGGGTGCTTCACGTTCATCCCGATGTGCAGCGATTCTGTCTTCATAACCGATTGATCTGGGTGGGCGCGGGTAAAACTTTAGGATTTGGTCTGGGAATCCTCGATGTCGATCGCATCGAAGAGGCTCTTAAGATCGTTGAGTGCCGGCGATTTGGCGACGGTGGGGTTGAGCACCTGCTTCAGGTAATCGAGGGCCTGGGGGATGGTTCGAGTGGAGCGCGGCATGACTGCGCCGGCTGCATTGGGGTGGCCGCCTCCTTTGAGGCGCTCCGCCACCTTGACGGCTTCGCCGTTGCGGCTGCGCAGGCTGGCTACCATGACGGTGGTGCCGCGACGGAACAATGTCAGTAGGACAGAGTAGGGAAGCCCACCCTCCTCGAGCAAACGATTCACGATGAGGTTCGTGTTGCCGATGACGTTGTCGACGTAGCCGACCTGGGGGCTGAGCGGAAGAATGTTCTGCTTGCTCCACGCATAGCCGATGGGGTCCTCGACCCGGCGCTTGGTGGCCATGACTTCGAGCAGCGGATGATCGAGCAGTCGCTCAATCTGGCCCTCGAGCAGGCGGTGCAGGTTCCAAAACTGATAAACCTTCACCATGCTCGCATAGTCGGTAGCTTGCGCAAAGTCGGGATGGTCATCCAGGAAGAGATCGGAAAGGTTGTTCATATGCACCAGCCGATCGAGCTCTGGTGAGCCCAGCCCGTGCTGTTGACACAGCTCATAGCAGAGCAGTCCGGCCGACTTGGTGGTGTCCATGATCAGCTGCGCGGACTTGGCGGTGAACTCGGTGATGTGGTGATCCACGATAACCCATCCTGGTTTGTCGAGCCGCGGCTCGAATCCGAGATCCGTCACCCAGGCGGACGTCTCACGCATCTCGCGCTGTTTCCAGGCATGGTAGTGGTAGGCCTCGAGCGGCACGGTCACGTTGAAGAGCTTTTTGGCCAAACGCTGCAGCAACACCCCCGCGACCAATCCGTCAAGGT
Source organism: Verrucomicrobiales bacterium (assembly GCA_016793885.1). Lineage (NCBI taxonomy): Bacteria > Pseudomonadati > Verrucomicrobiota > Verrucomicrobiia > Verrucomicrobiales > Verrucomicrobiales bacterium. The sequence continues at coordinate 2,845 of JAEUHE010000029.1, read as the reverse complement.
CGCTTTCGTGGGTGAGAATCACGTTCGGCTTGGGCAAGGAATTCATCCCGGCAAACCTACCGGAGAAGAAACCCACTTGGCCAACATTTATGACACTGAAGCGCTCTGGTCGCCCGGTGGAGGGACGGTCCGCCTGATTTCACCGTCACAATTGGGATGGAAGCTTCGTGATTTCTGAGTAGCGTCTCGCCCAGATGAATCCGCTATCTCGAGCACGAGAGATCTTCGATCTGGAAATCTCTGGACTCAAAGCTGTTCGCCGCCGGCTGGACAGCTCGTTCGGCCAGGCTGCCGAACTCATTGTGCAGACCTTGGCCCAGAGCCGCAAACTGGTGGTTGTGGGCGTCGGCAAGTCTGGCAACATTGGCCGGAAGATCGCCGCCACCCTGACCAGCACGGGCACGACCAGCGTGCTTTTGGATCCAGTGGATGCCTTGCACGGCGACCTCGGGATCATTAGCGATGGCGACCTGATCCTGCTCTTGAGCTATTCCGGCACCACCCAGGAGCTGGTCGACCTGCTGCCGGCCATTAAGAGGTTCCCGGTCAAAATCTTGACAATGACGGGCTCACCCCGCTCGCTCCTGGCCCTTCATAGCGATCTGGTTCTGAACGTGCGTGTTCCCCGGGAAGCCTGCCCCTTTAACCTGGCCCCAACCACCAGCACCACCGCCATGCTGGTGATGGGTGACGCGCTGGCCATGACGGTGTTGGAGATGCGCGGCTTTAAACCCCAGGACTTCGCCCGGCATCATCCGTCCGGCGCCATTGGGCGGGCGCTTCTCCTGCGGGTGAAGGACATCATGCGCGGTGAATCCCGCAACCCGGTGGCGACCCCGACTCAAACGGTGAAAGAGGCACTTCTGATCATGACCCGATCCAAAGCGGGTTGCGTGAGCGTGGTGAACGCTTCCGGACGTCTGATCGGCGTGTTCACGGACGGTGACTTCCGACGTCACATCGCCAGCGACGAGGGCGTGATGAAACGTCCCCTGAAGGAGGTCATGACCCGTCGGCCAATCCATATCTCAGCTGAGGCGCTCGCGATGGAAGCGCTTCGTATCTTTAATGAGCGGAACATCGACGATTTGATCGTCGTTGATGCCCAGCAACGGCCGGTAGGTTTGGTCGATTCCCAGGATCTGCCTAAGCTCAAGATGATGTGAGCGAGCCGCCCCCGGATTCACCGTCCCTGGCCACACTTCTCCAGCCAGGCCTCTAGGATTCTGCGGTGTGCCGCCGTATACGCCTTGGCCGAGGCTTGCTCGGGTTTGACCCATTCTGCCTTCGTCCAGGGAGTGGGGAGCATGGTTGGGTGGTGCCGCCTCGTTGTCGGCACCGCAGTGGAGTCCGTCCACTCACTGATTCGCTGTCGTGTGGCGAGATCAATGGTTGCGTGATGCGCGTGCAGCTCGATGCGATAGCGGGTGATCGAGTGGCGGATCACTTTCAGCAACACCGGCTCCTGGCCGGCGATCGCCCACAATCCTCGCGCATACTCGGCCGGCAATCCCGCTAGCTCACCCGTTACTTCGACGTTAGGAAACTCCCACAGGCCGCCGTTGACGACTCCTTTGGGGCGTTGGACCACCCAAACGGCTCCCTGGTTTTGCCAGACAAAGGCATGGAAGCGTCGTGGGGTTGCCACAACCCGCTTAGGCAATTCCGGATATCGTTCCGGGGTTCCCTCGCGGAGGGCGAGGCAATGCCGGGCGACCGGACATTCCGGGCAGCGGGGTGTCTTGGGTGTGCACAGGGTCGCCCCCAATTCCATCAGCGATTGGTTGATCGCGGAGCAATTGCCCGCTAGGCCGGGTCGAAACATTGGCGGACGGCCTGCCGCCAGCTCCACCCAACGCGCCGCCGAGAGCCAGAGCTGTCGCTTCAGACCCGTTTCTCGCGGATTGCCCGACACAGCGCCTATCCGAGTCAGGACCCGCTCGATGTTGCCATCCAGAATCGGGGTGGGCTGGTTGAAGGCGAAGCTGCAGATGGCGCCAGCAGTATACGGTCCGATGCCTGGCAAGCTGATCACTTGTTCGTGCTGCGTGGGGAATTGGGCTGCGAAATCGCGCGTGAGAATCTGAGCCGCTGCCTGGAGATTCCGGGCGCGCGAGTAATAGCCCAGTCCCTCCCAGGCTTTGAGCACGGCATCGGTCTCGGCGCGTGCGAGGGCGGCGATGCCGGGAAATCGTTGCATCCAGCGCTCCCAGTAGGGGATGACTGTTTTGACCTGGGTCTGCTGCAGCATGATCTCCGAGATCCAAATGGCATAAGGATCAAGCGTTCGCCGCCAGGGTAAATCACGCCCCTGATCTCGAAACCAGCGGAGCAGCGAATCCACCGCCGTTCTCGCTGCCGAAGGCGTCAGCCGGAGAAGTTCGGATCCATTGCCTGCGGAAGGCGTTGAGCGTGGGGCTCGTTTCACCCGAAAACCATGACGGTCGAGGGTTCCGGTGAAAAGGGGAAAGGTGCGAGCCCGCTGGGCTTGTGTGAGGGGGAATCGTCTAGGATGGACGACGCTACAATGTAGCGTGGGCCGTCTCGGCCCATCGGAGGCGTGGGGGGAATCGATTGCGATTACGATTACGAACCGAGGGAGGGCTATGGACTGCGGAGACACGTCTCCGCTTTTCCTGCGTGCGCCGGAGTGGCTGGAGGGTGTTCGTGGTGGATGGGTGCTTTGGAGGGTATGGGCCAGCGTGAAGGAACAGCGGTGTCGTGCCCTGAGCATTACCCACAAGTTCGGAGGGCTTCCTCCCTATCCCAACGGGATTGCGCCTCAAAGCCCAGGGTTGGGAGGAACGAGCTACCCTGGGGAAAACGCCATAGAATCCACAACCCC
>JAEUHE010000028.1 GCA_016793885.1 Verrucomicrobiales bacterium | reverse complement strand
TGCTCGGGGTCGGCTGGGATGTGTTGAATAGCATTTTGTCATCGTTCCCGTGCCTCCTTTGCCCCGACGTAAGTCAGCGTTGTGCAGTTCATAAATAGTTTCCCCTTTGCGGTTAATACTCAGCCCCGGCCCGCTTGCGCCTTTGCGACAGGTCCCGCGCCCTTGCGTTAAATTTCTAGTCCCCACCTTTGCGTTCTTCGCGCCCTTTGCGGTTCAACGTCCCCATCCCCAGCTCCTCCGCATCCTGGTCGCTCCAGGGCCGGAGGTATTGCTCCGCCTCCGGGCGGGGTTGGTAGTTGACCGTTTGAGCGCATGGGACAGCAAGTTGCTCCCGGAGCCACTTCCCTGGCAGCATGTCTTTGAACGCCCCGGTCACTGGGCTCAGGAACACCCCTGACAGTCCGTTCTCCATCGATGTCTCCGGGAAATCCATAAACTCCGAGCTCAATACCAAAGGTCGACTGGCGATGTTGTTAGACACCGATTCCCCCGCGCTACCCCCTGCATTCAGTCCGACACACTGAAAATTGCGGTTGCGGCTGCTCGACCGTCGCGTCTCCAGGAATTCGCTCGTGCCAACCACCCCCTCCGCCCATTTCGCCGTCTCGGGGCTGTTCAGCCGAAGGATGGCCTTGGTATTGCACTGGCCGATGAGTTCATCCGCGACCTCGCGTCCATAGACATCCCTCAGGCCGTTGATATCCTGAAGGCCCAAGACCACTGCCCCGCCCTTGCTACGGCCCTTGGTCATGAGCGCTGATAGGCCCTCGAGTCGCCCAGCTTGGCGAACCTCATCCAGCATGATCCAGGTCGTCCGGTTTGAACTCTGAGGCTTCTCCGGTTGGGCCAAAACCAATTCTGTGATGCGTTTGAAGATCAGCTGATTCATGGCATCGATCGCCGTCCGATTGTCCTCGTCATTGCCCAGAACCAGAATGGATTCTTCCCTCAACCATCCCCGGAGGCTGATGCGTGTGGGTGAACGATCCCAAGCAGCTGCGATGATTTCGTAGGGAGCCGTCCGGGTCAGCAGCGTGGAAAGGATGTTTTGAAACGTGGCCGTGTGGTCACAATACTGGGTCAGATGTCGGGTCGCCTCCCACTGGGAGAGAACCGATTTGAGAAGAGGCTCAGAACGCAGAATCAGAAGCAGATGACGCAGCGTCCACCGTCCAGGTGCACCCAGGATCAACGACACCATCACCCCATAGAGGAGATGCCGAGCGGCGTTCGAGAAGAAGGGATTGGCATCATTCACCGCCTTTGGAAACAACAAAGCCGCGGCTTGAAGGGCTGCAGCGGGCGACGTCACATCCTTTGCCATATCCCACGCTGCTGCCCGTTGGTCCAACGGATTGAGAAGCACGATCGGGCAGTGCAAATCCATTCCCCGCAGGAGCGATACTACATCCTGCTTCGCGTCGTAGATCAGGGCTCGCTGATCGAGGCCTTTACCGACGCGCGGGAGCACGGATTGCATCAGCAACCGCTGGAGAAGTGTTTTCCCACTTCCAGTGGCTCCCACGATGGCTACGTGTCCGTAAGCGAGCCGGCTGGGAAGCTGGCACATCCCCAGGCGAAAGCCGCCGGGATCTTTGATCGACCGGGACTGAACGTGGTCGGAATCTTGAAGCGCCCGACCACGCACATGAGCGAACGTGACTCCTGTGCCCCGGTGCAGCCAACGACGAACCAGACCGATGCCCAGACAAGCGCCTGCCAACGGCAAAGCCAGCTCCAATATGGATTCACCTGAAACCAACCGCGTTCCCTCCCTCGGATTGAATTTCCAAACTGCATTCTAACTGAACGCCGTTTGATCGCACCATTCCCAAACTTTGGCCTCAACAAAATCCGCCTGCCGGTCGACAGTTCACCCATGACGAAGCGCGCAACCGACGAGAAGGTTTTCACCGCAAAGGGCGACCTTTGCGGTTCAACCTACCCGTGCCGCAACGAACCCAGGAGCCACGCCATGTCCCGCTACGCGATAATCACCGATCATGATAACCTTGAGATCTTCCTCGGATTCGACGACGGTCTGAGAGGATTCTTCCTCACCATCGAGGACGTGACGAAGTCGGACGGCGAGCCTGAGAGTTTTGTGTTCCACAACATGGTTCATCACCCCGGCGTCGACATGACATTTGAACAACTCATCGATGCTCTCCTGAAATTCGGAGTTATCCTGCCTCCGGACCTTTGCAGCATCCTTGCAGGGGAAGCGTGCGTCGCAGCTGGTATCGCCCAAAAGCCGGATGGAAGTGCCGGGCATCGAGTCCCCACCACGTTGCAAATGCGAGTCACGGGTTGGAGCCTCATAAGCTAGCTATCCAGGGGGAACAAAGTTCCACATTCCGTGTCCCTTGGTGGAGCAAAAGTCTAGCTTCATTCCATCTCAGACTCTGCGAGCCAATCGTCATCACACGAATCCTCAACGTTTTTGACGAACGCCTCCCACTCGAGCCGCGATCGGCGCTGAGTTTCAGCCCAGACAGCCAGTCCCGCAAACTCCAACGGAGCATTCTTCAAAAGAGCCAAGGCTAAAGACTGCTCCAGCACGACGATAGGTTGCTCGAACGCCAACGCAGTCCCGGTCGCGAGACAGCACGCTGCGAAGCATAGATTGCGAATAAGTCTAGCCTCCTGACTAGGGCTGGTTTTTTCGCTGTTGGTTGTGAATAGCAGAACGATACAGATCCCCAGCTGAGTAAGGGGAATGTACTGGTTCAGCGTGAAACGCCGGTTGGCAAGAAATCGTTACGCACTGTTGCCCCGGGTTTCTGTGGTGGTTTGATTGGGGAACAACTCGGGGACTCTGTCCCCGAACCCCTGGGATTTTTCGCTTTGTGATCGATCCC
>JAEUHE010000027.1 GCA_016793885.1 Verrucomicrobiales bacterium | reverse complement strand
TGTTCCGTCCCCGCGTGGCAATTCTTCCTCTCAATTTATGAAAAGCGCATTCCTGCTTCTGGTCGCGATCGCTCTTCCCTGCGCAGCGCAGGAGCTGCAAGTCCTGGAGCGTGGCCCGCACCATCAGGTGCTCCAGCGAGTTAAAAGTTTCGTCGATCAGAGCGGAGCCACGCGCTATCGAACCAACCGATTCACAGAGTTAGCGGATGGACTTTGCTACCTACCGGATGGACCGAACGCGACCTGGGAACTCTCGCGGGAAGAATTTCAAGTGTTCGAAAATGGGTTCGTCGGAAATCAAGGGCCGCTCAAAGTCACTCTGAGCGCCGACATCAATCGAGCCAACGCCATCGATGTGGTTACCGAGGACGGTCAGCATTTTGAGATTAGTCCAGTCTTCTTGGCCCTGCGGGATGGCACCGGTCAGAGCGTTGTCGTTTCCGAGATTCAAAACGCGCAAGGGCGCCTTATCGCACCGAACACAGTTTTCTACGATGGCGCGTTCCCAGGGGCAGGGATCAGAATAATTCTGACGCGCTCGGGCATTGAACAGGATTGCGTCATCTTCGACGAAAAAGAGGCTCAGTTAAACCCGGCTGAGTACGGCCTAATTCCTGAAACTACAACGATAGAATTATGGAGTGAATTTTTGACTGCCCCCGACTCCGTAGTTGTTCCGCTATTTGAGGGCGAGGTTGCCACCGATGTCGAAATCGATTTCGGTTCCACCAAGATCGGATCAGGTAAGGCCTTCGCTGCTGATAACCAGGACGTCTCTGTGCCAGTCCTCAAGGCATTCGGTACGATCGATAATAGGCGCTTCCTCGTTGAAAAAATTGAATACCCAAAAGCTAAGCCGTTTCTCGATAAGCTAGATCAAGCCGCTGCTGGAAAACCCCGAAACAACATCCCCCAGCTGGCCAAGCGCAAGCCGGTCAAGAGCGACCGAGAGTTGGTCGCGCAATTGACTCAAAAACCCCGCGAGAAGCGAACCGCCTCGGTCGGCAAACCGAAGACCAGCGAGCTCATGGCCATGGATTGGAAGGCAAGGCCCGCCTTCGTAATCGATTTTATGCTGGGCACCACCGGGAGCATCGCCAACTTCACGTTCAAGGCGGATTCCACTTACTATATTTCAGGCACTGTAACCTGTTCAGGATCAACAGTATTCGAGTCATCGGTTCTCAAGTATACAAATTCTGCACAGTTGCGAGTGACGGGGCCGGTAGATTTCCGCGTTAGTTCGGGACGCCCGCTGGTAATGACCGCGATAGATGATGAAAGCATTGGGGAAACCGTCCGGACCAACGCGCTTACCGGCAAATATGCCACTGTGGCCCTGGACTTGGATGGGAATTCCGCCGGAGTTGATTTCCTGCTCAAGAACCTGCGCATCTCCCATGCGCACAATGCCATTCGGATTCTGGGCAGGACGGGCCACACGATTTCTCATGCTCAATTCGTCAACTGTAGCAATGCGATCACCTTAACCAACGCTTCAGCGCGGGTCAGAAATGCCTTGCTCTACAACGTGGGCATTGGGTTCACGGGCGCCAACACCAGCACAGCGCGATGCGAGCAAGTGACTTTCAATGCCGGAGCGATCCTGAACGGGAACACGAATGGGGTGCAGCTCCTCTTGACGAACAGCCTGATCACAGCCGTGACGACGACATCGGGTTATCTCGGGGCCAATGTGACAGTGCTATCCAGCGCAGCTGGGGTGTATCAGACGGTAGGAGCCGGATCTCATTATCTGGCTGCTGGCAGCCCTTATCGAATGAGTGGCAATGCAAACATCGATTCCCAGCTGGCGGCGGAGCTCAAAAAGCTGACAACCTACCCACCGGTGGTGCTGTCCCCCTCCCAGCTGATGGCAACCACGGTCAACTACACGCGGACCGTTCCGCGCGCGACGGTCGGGAATGCTATTGGTTACCATTACGATCCGATTGATTACGCCGCGTCGGGTCTTTACGCCGTGAATGGGACCACCATTACCATTCAACCGGGAGTGGTGTTCGCCGGATACAGATCCACGTCGGGGGATAGCTACATCTTTGGGATCGATTATGGGGGCAAGATCCGTGCTAACGGGACCGAGGAGCAACCTTGTCGGTTCCTCTGGTATAATTCAGTTCAGGAGCAGGCGAATACCGCCTGGCAGGGGGATGTGGGGGCTCTGGTGGCGCGAGGGACATTTTATACGAGCGTCCCATCGACCGAGCTTTCTTTTCGGTTTACCGATTGGGTAGTGCTCGGCACTGATGCCTACCCACACATCTCCGGAGCAGAGGATAGCACCGCCTCGCCGACCGTGATTCGGGATACTTCGTTCCACGGCGGGATGCTCTGGTTGTCGGGAAGTAAGTTCAATCTGACCAACTGTCTGATGGACCGGGTGGCCACCACGGTTTGGTTGGATGCCAGCGATGCCAATCGCAAGGCTTATGTCCGCAGCTCCATGCTCTATGGGGGATCGCTAGGCACCTACGACACCGGCACGAAGCTTTTCAGTGTGAGGGATACGGTCTTCTACCAGGCGGTCACTGCTCAAAACGGCGACAATTGGGACAAAGGATGGAACGGATGGTACACCAATGGGTGCTCCACGTGCTCCAACCAATTCGCAAACGTTGGGCTAGATGTCACCAACTCGATTTCCTTTCTATCAGGACCGCTGGGGAATTTCTATCAGCCGACGTCGAGCCCGTTGATCAATGTTGGCACCACCAACGCCAACCTGATAGGGCTCTATCACTTCACCACCACGACCAATCAGGTGAAGGAGACAAACACGATGGCGGATATCGGCCTGCACTATCCGGCGACCTCAGGACTAACCAGCACGGCTGCGTGGGATTCTGACGGAGACGGCGTGCCGGACCTTTTCGAAGATGGAGACGGAGACGGTACACTGGACGCTGGGGAAACCCTTTTTGAAGGAGTGGGCTCCTACAATTCCAAACTAGGCATCGGATCACCAGCCCCCGGCTTGGTGGTGTTCACGCTGATGAAGTAAATGCTTTTTGTCTAACTTTAACAAGCATCGCCTCGATATGATGACACGGAACACTAACCACTCCCTCCGCAACCGTAGGACGCAGAAGAACTCAGTTTTTACCATCGTCGATCCGCTGGTGATTCGGGCATTGTGCTATCTTATTTTCCTTCTCCAGATTGGCGAACTTCCATGCTGGGCGCAAACTCCATTTACGTGCGGAACTTCCAAGGACAGAATTACCTTTTACCAAGGTGACTGTTTCGACAATACGCTGACCGTATATACACACGATGTGAACTTTAGCACCTGCATTGACCTTCAGCTCCCTAGCGTCCCGGGAAATACTCTTGGGATTGAGGTTACCACTAAGTTCAGAGACGCCGTGCATGTCTCCGGAAACCATGTTGAGATCAGGTTGAGACCCAAATCTGCTGACCCCTCACAGGTGAAGGTCGGAGAGTTCGACCTTACGGTTAATGCGACATGCATCGAGAGTGGAACTTGCCAAAAGGTGATCACAGTGGTAGTTCGCGCTGCATGGGAAAAGGGATGCAAGGACGGTCCGGATGGTGGCTGCGTTATGGGCCCACCTCCTGGAACAACTCCCTCAGGGGGCGAAGGTGGTCCTTCGCCGATGATGGCCGAAGGACAGGCGGCACCTTCCAACTTCGCTACCTCGGGTCAGATGAATCTGGGAGTCGCGGTGGAGCTTTTCGGTGGGACCCGTGCCTTTGGTCAAGTGGCAGGCGGACTGACAATTCGGGAAGCCGTTCCAACGAAGGCTGTTTATACTCCGGCATGCTTACAGTTCAACTATCAGACGAACAACGAACGGGTTCTGATCCGTGACGGATCCAGCCAGGTCCGGCAACTTAAGGTGGCTGAAGGACTCATGAACGTGGTTACTCTGAGTGGAAGCAAATACGCAGTAGATTTTTATCCCATAGGCAATGTCGGAGCAATCAGTGGCGGCCTCTATACTTATTCTGGGTCACCTGTCCAAAGTATCACCGTGAGCAATCCCGATGCCAGCGGCAACACGAGCAACTCTGTTCAGATTGTCGATTCGGTCGGGCTGACCAATCGTTACGATTGGTTGGGGAACGGCTGGCAGTTGAGTGGGGGAGGAGGAGTAAGAATTGAGCGACGTTGTGAGACCACAAACACCGTGGCTTCTACTAGGACCATCGCCACCGAGTTCTTCCAAAACAATACGAACACACTCCTTTCCTGCAAAATGGTGACCCTGAAACCGATCGGCTCGCGTGAGCTGAAAACCGAGGAAGTATTCGGAGCGGGTAGCGAAGCAATGACCAACTATTTCAGTTATTCGACAAATGGTATCCTAGAGAAGGTCGTAAGAGCCGATGGGAGTTGGACAATTTATCAGAATGACACTGAGGGCCGAGCGACCAATGTGTTTGCTGTTTTCTTAAATCAAGCGCCGACAAACAGTGTGAATTTGACGCGTGCTTGGGAGCGCGATTATACCACTAACGTTATAGCGGGTTCTGGAGATTGGGTTGAACAGGACACGATCAGGCCACGGCGCGAAATCGAACGGATATTAGGTCAGGAGATCGGACGTCGCTACTGGGTTTACCTTCCAGGAGAAACCCGAGAGATCGTGTGTGTGACGCCTGGGGCAGCCTGGGATAATTCGAGTAACCTTGTCACCATTACGAAGACCGTGACCAACCAAGACCTTTTTTTCGGCTGGATCCAGAGTCGAAGACATCCAGATGGCACGATGCAGATCCATCAATATGCCACGAATTCTACGGGCTATATGACTAACACTCTCTTCTCTGGAGAGCCGGGGGCAAGTTATACCAACATAGTCCGTGGGACGAAGACCATCAGCGTGGCGGGTCCCTGCAGTGAGCTGCTTAGCAGAACCGTTGTCGACATTGAGTCCGGAATCACGATCGCGTCTGAAGTGTACTCTCAGCACGATTCGCAATTCCGACCCAGGAAAACTACTCACTTGGATGGAACTTTCTCTTGGACTGACTATGGATGTTGCGGTCCGATCACGATAACTAATCGTAATGGGACCGTGACAACCTTCGAGAAGGATGCACTTTCTCGCACGACTTCAACGAAGATTAACGGTATCACCATGACCAATCTTTTGGATTCTCATGGGCGTACATTTGCTGAGGGACGGTGGCCCACCTCGGGAAGCCTGCTCATCTTAGGGAGCAGGAAGTTCAATAGCCGGGGCGAAGTAATTAGCGAAACCAATGCCCTTAGCCAAGTGACAACGATGGGCGAGACGATCAGCAGTTATCAACGGACTGCCACCAACACTTACGCGGACGGGTCCACCCTTACGAACAAGTATTTCCGGGATGGTCGACTGGAGAAGGTGACCGGGACTTCAGTGCATCCGATCAGGTACGAGTATGGCGTGGAGTCCGATGGGGGTGTGCAGCGCTATTTCGAGAAGGAGATTAAGCTAACCGCCAGCGGCAGCGATACATCGGAATGGAGTAAGCGATATTTGGATATGGCCGGTCGGAACTATAAGACGGTGATGTCTGACGGAGCGAACGTTCAAACGTTTTGGAACATCAAGGGGCAGCAAGTCAAAACGATCGATGCGGACGGTGTTATCCAGCTCATGCAATACAACGGCGAGGGGAATCTCGAATACACTGCTGTGGACCAGGACCGGGACGGAGTGATCGACTTCGCGGGGCTCGATCGAGTTCAGCGGGCTCAGAAGCTGGTCACGACTGCTCACGGATACAACGTAGTGCAGAGCAAGTCATATCTATGGGCTACCAACAGTTCTGCCGTCTCGAATCTCGTATCGATTTCCGAGCAGAGCACCGACGGTCTGCGCACCTGGCAGACCAGTTTCGGCCTGACTCGAAACTCTGTGAGAACCACTCCCATCAACGCCTCGTGGACCGTGACAGCGACGGAGCCCGACAACACGTATTCCATCACACTCTATGCAACGGGACGGCTGGCATCCGTTACGCGGTATGCTTCGAACAATGTTCAGATCGCCAAGACGACCTATGGGTATGATACGCACGGGAGGCAACATCAGACCACTGATGCCAGGAATGGGACCACTACGCAGGCCTACAACAGCGCCGACCAGGTGATCTCAGTGACCACACCTGTAGCAGGCAATGGTCAGGGGGCGCAGACCACTAGTGTCGAGTATAACAACCGCGGACGGGTTTTCAAAACGACCTACCCTGATTCGACCTCGATGACCAATGAGTATTTTCTGACCGGAGAACTCAAGAAAACCTACGGATCCAGGACCTACCCGGTGGAATACACCTATGACGCGCAGGGCCGGATGCTGACCATGAAAACATGGAAGGATTTTGCTGGGAACACGGGTACGGCGACGACCACTTGGAAATACGATGGTTACCGAGGATTCCTCACCAACAAGGTGTATGCGGATGGGATCGGCCCCAGTTATACCTATACCGCTGGAGGGAAACTTAAAACCCGGAAATGGGCGCGAGGTATCACAACTACCTACACTACCAACTCTTTAGGTGATGTGGTCACGATCGATTATTCCGATTCCACGCCGGATGTGACCTACACGCTGGATCGCATGGGTCGCAAGACCACCATCGCTCGGGGTAGCGACACCACTGCGATCCTTTACACCGAGGCGGGCTTGCCCATCTCGGAGAAAGGAACCGCCGGAACCTTAAACGGATTGACGATCACCAACCAATACGACACCTTAATGAGGAGAAGTGTCGTTAAAGCCATGGTCACGTCACCGTCAACAACCCTGAGCACTGCCACCTACGGTTATGACCCTGGTGGTCGGTTGCAGGGCGTGACCAATGGGATTTACTCGGCTAGTTATTCCTACCTCGCCAACTCCCCCCTGGTGAGTCAGGTCTTATTCCGAGAGAACACGACGACTCGGATGACCACCGCCAAGTCCTACGATTATCTCAATCGGTTGCTGTCGATCTCCTCGACCGCTGGATCTTCGGTGATCGCGAGCCACGGTTACCTCTACAACGACGCCAATCAGCGCACGCGCGTCGACCTGGTCGATGGGTCCTATTGGATCTACGAGTATGACAAACTGGGGCAGGTCACGAGCGGCAAGCGGTATTGGGCGGACGGGACCGTCGTGACAGGCCAGCAATTTGACTATGCTTTCGACGACATCGGAAACCGCAGCAGCACGAAGGTAGGTGGCGATACCAATGGATTGAACCAACGGAGCGCCACCTATTCCGCCAACAATCTGAATCAATACACGAGCCGAACCGTCCCTGCTCAGGTGAATGTTTCGGGAATCGCGCTTCCGGCTTCAACGATGACGGTGAACTCCCAAGCCACTTCGCGAAAGGGTGAATACTACTGGGGAGAAGCCACCGCCAACAACGCTTCCGCCGCCGACTTTCTTTCGATCACCAGCTTGGCGACGTTCGGTCCTACCAACAACAGTGTAAACGGTTATGTCTTCGTGCCAAAGACTCCGGAGGCATTTTCGTATGATGCTGACGGGAACCTGACGAATGACGGGCGGTGGGTGTATACGTGGGATGCGGAAAATCGGCTAACCCAGTTGGAGAGCCAGGCCACGGCACCCTCGGCCTCGAAACGAAAAATCACCTACACGTACGACTATCAGAGTCGCCTGATCGCCCGGAAGAGCTACACCAACAACGGGAGCTACCAGATCAAAAGCGACACGAAATACTTGAATGACGGATGGCGTTGCCTGGCGGAAATCAACGCAGCGAACAACAATGTGATTCGGGGGTATGTGTGGGGACTGGATTTAAGCGGTTCACCTGAGGGGGCTGGAGGAATTGGCGGGCTCCTCATGCTTACGGATGCTGCGACGAGCACGAGTCATTTTTACGCTTACGACGGCAACGGGAATGTATCGGCGATGGCTAAGACTTCGGATTCATCGAAGACGGCTCACTACGAGTATGGGCCATTTGGTGAGGTAACAAGGGCTTCAGGTATGATCGCCAAGTCCAACCCGATGCGGTTTTCGACGAAGTGCCAGGATGAGGAATCGGATCTGCTCTATTATGGCTACAGATTTTACAATGCCTCCACGGGAGGCTGGCTATCCAGAGATCCAGTTCAGGAAAGTGGAGGGATCAATCTTTATGGGTTTGTCTACAATGACCCGCTGCTGAAATTCGACCCCGATGGACTCATCACCGTATACGACCTGGATTCACGGCTACTCCTTCCAGAGAAGTTTGATCGTCATGATGTATTTATCAAGCGAAGCGAACAATTGATGTGGATTGCAAACTCCGGCGACCTTTGGCCATTCCAGAGTGGAACTTCCTATTCGAAGGCACAATGTATGTTGGCTCGGTTAGGGTTCGCTCTGCCTAAACCAAGAAATGGAGTATACGAGGCAAACTTTTTGACGATTGGAAGCGGGCGGCCTTCGCCTGCATTGGGTGTCGATGGATACACGCTGGACTATAAAAACCGTCTTCTCCAACGGCGACAATCGGCATCGTTTATTTCCAAGGCGACCGTGGATGATGCTAGAAGTTGCAGAAGCATGCAGAATCTGATTGTGACACTCTATCATGAACTCAAGGGGCATAACGCCGATGGTGCCAGCCATGACACTGAAGCCCAAAAACAAGCGTTCAACACTAAATATGAGACGCCTGTGATAGACGCTTTTAACACTGCGTTACGCTCACCCCACGGAGGTTGCTGCACCAAGGATTGGAATCAACGACAAGTTGTTACGAAACTAGATTACATCTGTTGTGAGTGCGATATTCAATGGTGACCGTATGTTAAAGTCCCTATCCCTGCTAGCAGCGGCAATCTGTTTGGCATGCGTAGCTTTTACTGTTTGGCCGGATAGAAAAAGCATGTCCAAAGGGCACCCGAATTACGGTAGTGGGCAGTTGATCACTCGCCTGAGCTTGGAGGTCGCTTTTATGCTCGCAAAAACCAATGGAGGTCGCGCGCCGACGAAAGCAGAGTTTGTTCCAGCTTATCTCGAGATTGGGGGCAAGGAGCATGATTGGAACTACCTCACCTGGGATAACCAGATCCTCGCTTCGAACAGCGATCATGGATTTCGCATAATCTTGTTGTGCAAGAATGCGCCGACCAACATTGTTTTAACTACGTGCTTCGTGGGATTGGCAAATGGAGAGATCCATTTTGTGAAGACTAAGGAAGCCATTCCGGGCCGCGAACACACAGACCCCGGCACCCGAATTGCTCGGGTGGTAGCCGATTCCAACTGAACGGTCTTGGTCGGACCAGAGGAAGTGCCCCTGCTGGGGTCACTTATCGGAGCGGACAAAATTGCACGTTAAGGGTAAGCGGTGATTTAGCGACCTACTGGCGGATAGCGGCGCGAGGTGGTAAGGAGTCGTCGCATGTAAAGTTCCTTCCGTCTTCGGCGACGGGCAGTTAAGGCTGCTCGCAGGGCTCGCCTACTGGCTAAGTTCGATTCCAGCAGTTTGTCCGCAGCCGCCTTCGCCCGCAAGTATGGGCTCAATTACAGCACCTTCGCGGCCTGGCGACATCGATCGGCCCAGAAGAAACAGCCTATCGCCTTCGCGCAGGTTGAGCTCGCCTCCAGTGAGCCCACCAACCTAACTATGAAGGTCCGCACCCTCGCTCGAGTGCGGCTCACCTCGGGGTCCAAGTTCGTATTGACCAGGACCCTCTCTCTTCATGGAACAATTTCGTGGGACCTTGAAGCCCGCTGGAGTGGAGCCTCTGAAGCTACCAGCGCGGTCGCCCAACTGTAAGCGGTGATTTGTCGACCCCCTAGCGGATAGCGGCGCGAGCTGGTATGGAGGCGTCGCATGAAATCACCTCAAAGTTCCGTCCGTCTTCGGCGCCGGGCAGCTAAGGCTGCTCGCAGAGCTCGCTTACTGGCTAAGTTCGATTCCAGCGGTCTGTCCGCGGCCGCCTTCGCCCGCAAGCATGGGCTCAATTACACCACCTTCGCGGCCTGGCGACATCGATCGGCCCAGAAGAAACAGCCTATCGCCTTCGCGCAGGTTGAGCTCGCCCCCAGTGAACCCATCTACCTCACTGTGGAAGTCGGCACTCTCGCTCGAGTGCGTATCACCTCTGCCGAACAAATTGAACTGGCAGCCCGCCTCCTGCGTTGCCTCCAGAGCCCATGCTAAGCTTTCACTCTCACCTGAAAGTGTTCCTGGCCACCGCACCGTGCGACTTGCGCGCCAGCTTCACCGGTCTGTGGGCCGCAGCTCAGCAACAGCTGGGAGAAGATCCGAAGAGTGGCGCTCTCTTTGTCTTTGGCAACCGCCGTCGGAATAGGATCAAGATTCTGTATTTCGACGGAACTGGCGTGTGCATCCTGATGAAGCGTCTCGAGGAAGGGACTTACCGCTGGCCCCAGAGTGCCACCGAATCGGGGAGTAAACTTCAGCTCGCCCCGCAAGCGCTCCAACTCTTACTCGACGGCGTGGAACTCAAGGATGCGGGCCGTCGTGCTTGGTACGAAGGCGCAAAGTGAGAGCGTTCTCCACGAGCGCACAAATTATTCACAAAGTTTGAACGAGTTTTCATCGGCGTCGTCAGACCAACGACTCCGATGAACCTCGCCTCACTGCAACATCAAATCACCCAGCTGCAGCAGCAGCTGAAGGAGTTGCAGCAAGCCTCCTCGCAGACGATCGCGCAACTGCAAGAGGCACTCAAAGAGTCCAGATTGGAGAGCTCGCTGCTACGACAAAAGCTCGATGCCCTGGCACGTCGCTACTTTGGCAAAAAGAGCGAACAATTGAGCAGCGCCCAGTTGGAACTGCTCTTAAGTGGCTTGGATGAAACCGAGGTGTCGGTTCCCGTGCCTTCCAAGCCAGCGGCCCCATCCCCTCGGCGCGGCGAGCGTAACAGTTCCACTCGAGTTCGTACGCCGGACAACTTGGAAGTAGTGAAGAACGTCATCGAGCCTAAGGACGTGCAAGCCGAACCCGAGAAATGGAAAGAGATCGGCCAGGAAGTTAGCCGTCAACTCGACTACCAACCTGGCAAGTTCTTTTGGCTGGAGATCGTTCGGCCCAAGTATGTGCGAGTGGCCGACCGAGCAATGCCGCCGGTGGTAGCACCTGCTCCAGAACGTGCCAGCGGAATGGCGGCGCCCGGACTCCTGGCCTATCTCTTGGTGAGCAAGTTTGCGGATCATCTGCCGTTCTACCGTCAGCAATCGATTTTCTGGGAACGACATGGCGTCTTCATCGCTCGTCAGCAGATGGTGCTGTGGATGAAGCAAGGATCGACACTCCTGGAAGCCATCGTCAGGTGCATCAAAGCCGACTTCCAAGTCAGTCCTTACGTGCAGCTGGATGAGACGCCAATCAAATATCTGGATCCCGGAAATGGTGAATGCAGCCAAGGTTATCTGTGGACGGGGCATGTCCCCGGAAAGTGTGTGATTTTCGAGTGGCATGCGAGCCGGGCAGCCAAGTGCTTGGACTCCCTGCTGGGGCCTGACTTCAAGGGGAAGATCCAGTGCGACGGTTACGGTGCGTATCCAGCGTTCGTCAAAAGCAGGTCGGGGACCGACCTCTTTGGTTGTTGGGCTCACGCGAGGAGAGGCTTCTTTGAAGCTCAGAAGCAAGCGCCCCGACAAGTCGGATGGATCCTCAATCAGATGGGCTGGTTGTACCAATGGGAAGCCGAGCTCCGCGAGACCGGTGCCGGAGCGGCGATGCGCGAAGTAAAACGAGCATCCTGTCACCGGGTGGTAGTCGACCGGCTCCATCGCGCCCTGATTCAATTGCAGCCCCGGTATCTGCCCAAGAGCAAGATGGGGGAAGCCATTCGATATGCGTTGAACCAGTGGCCTGCGCTGGTTCGGATCATCGACCACGGGGAGGTCGAGTGGACAAACAACCTCATCGAGAACAAAATCAGGCCAACAGCAATCGGAAAAAGGAACTGGATGTTTTTCGGATCCGAAGAGGCGGGCCAGCGCAATGCGGTGATCTACACTCTAATCGCCAACTGCCGAATCCACGGTATCGAGCCGTATGAATACCTGAAGGACGTGCTCACTCGGCTTCCATCGTCCACGAATCATACTGTGGGCGAACTGACGCCGATCAAGTGGAAAGAGGCTCGCGCGATAAACGTCAGCCGAGCGGCGTAGACCTGCTGCAGTGCGGAGAAAACCAAGAAGGCTAACCCAAATCTGCTGGCCCGCAAGGGGGTCGTCAAATCACCGCTTACGCCCAACTTGAACTCTTATGCGAAACGTTTCGTTCGGACGATCAAGCAGGATCTATTTGTTCCGCACTTAATTGACATCGTGCTTTTGGCCGAACTGAGGTCAGAAAGATTTCGACCGTTTTCCCAACCTGCCACCGTAATCGGTTTCCAAATAGCCCCGTCTTCGGCGCCGGGCCGCCAAGGCTGCTCGCAGGGCTCGCTTACTGGCTAAGTTCGATTCCAGCGGTTTGTCCGCAGCCGCCTTCGCCCGCAAGTATGGGCTCAATTACACCACCTTCGCGGCCTGGCGACATCGATCGGCCCAGAAGAAACAGCCTATCGCCTTCGTGCAGGTTGAGCTCGCCCCCAGTGAACCCACCTCCGGTGGTGCAGCACTGGCCTCGCGTCGAACGTTATCTCACCCAAGAACGACAGTTGCCCGGTTCGCTACTCGCGCCGCTCGTTCGATCGGGACTGCTCTACGCCGATGCTCGGGGCAATGCCGTCTTCCTCCTGGGTGAAACCCCGCTCACCGCCGTCGGAGCTGAGTTGCTTGGAACCACCCCGCAGTCCTGGCGTGGCATGGCTCCAGGCTCCCGCAAAGATCGTGGGTTCTTCTCCGTCTCAGCTACCTCTCCCCAAGCCATCGCGCTCTGCGAATCAGCGATCGATGCTCTGAGTTGCCACGTTCTGTATCCGACCCATCTCCGTGTCTGTTGCCAGCGAATTTGCCAGCAAAGGAGTTATCACCCGGTAAACGTCGGCGGCTCAGGAGTACGACCGAATAGTCTTGCTCGAAAGCGAGAAATGCCCGATTTTAAAGGCCGATCTGAGTGCTAAGGCATTGGTAATCAATGCCCGCTAGAAAGGAGCAAAGGGCCGTCTCGGCCCATCGAGGGCGTGGGAGGGGACGGCCGAATGCAACTCAAAACAGAGGGGCATTGTTAGCAGGGACTCCAGCATTAGCCGCAAAAACCGAAAGGAGACGAAAAAGGCGGACGGATGCAGGGTGGGTGAGGGGGCTGGACTCCGAAGTTCTTTCGTCATCTTTCGTTTCTTGCGGCCACAGGAGCGGTTTGGGTCTTGTCTTAGAGTTGTCCTTCGCGGTTCGACGCTCAGTTCCACATTGCTCCCATTCCGTCCTCAGGGCATTCTTTCTTCCGATCCGCGTTTAATCCATGAACATCCTTCGAACCTCATGATCACGCGCCGTTTATTTCTGCAGGCGAGCGCGGGCTTGTCTCTCGTCGGGCGGTTGGCTGCCGAGGATCTCCCTGCCCCGGCCATACGCCATCGAGCTGCGGTAATCGGACATACGGGCCGGGGTGACTACGGACATGGCCTCGAACTTATTTTTCAGGGTCGCCCCGGGATTGAGCTCGTTGCTGTGGCGGACCCCGATCCAGCCGGACGACAATCGGTGGGGAAACGGATCGGCGCGCCGAAGCTATACTCCGATTTCCGGGAGATGCTGAAGGCGGAACGCCCCAGCCTGGTGAGTGTGGCCATGCGGCATGCCGATCAGCATCACGCGATCTGCCGCGCGGCGCTGGAGGCGGGGGCTCATCTCTATGTCGAAAAACCCTTCACCTGTTCTCCGGATGAGGCCGACGACCTGCTCGCGTTGTCGCGACGCAAGGGCTTGAAGATTGCGGTGGCCCACACGGTGCGTCTGGCGCCGAAAGTCCTCCTGCTTCGCCAGGCGATTCGGGAGGGCCGGCTGGGGGACCTGGTGGAGCTGAGAGCCTATGGCAAGCAGGATGCCCGCGCCGGAGGAGAAGACCTGATGGTTCTGGGCACTCACCTATTGGATCTGATGCGCCTGTTTGCCGGAGACCCTGTGAATTGCAGCGGGCGCGTGCGCTGGCAGGGTCGCAGCTTGCGACCGGAGGATCGTCGCAAGGTAAAGGATGACGTCGGATGGGTGGCGGGCGATGAAGTGTTCGCCTCGTTCGAATTCCCCGGCGGCGTGATGGGGAGCTTTGCCAGTCACGGCAAGCTGCGCGAGACGGTCGGTTACTGGGGACTGGAGCTTTATGGGAGTCGCGGAGTGGCGCGAATCAATAGCGATACCACGCCGCATGTCTTCCTGAGATCCAGCACGAACTGGACGGCCAGCGGACGCGAGGATCGCTGGCAGCCGCTAGAGGCAGGCCAGGTCAAGTCCCCTCCCCCTCCCGCACTGGACGCTTCGGGCGACTGGTTGGCGGCAGTGGCTCAGGATCGAGAGCCGGAGTGCAGCGCTGTCAACGCGGCTTGGGCGGTGGAAATGGTTATGGCGGTCTATGCTTCGGCGCTGGAGGGAGGCCGACCGGTGACCTTTCCCCTCAAGTCGCGCAAACATCCCCTTTCGGCGTAACGTTCAAGTCTCAACTATGAATGCACCTTTAAATCCGAATGGGCCACTTTCCCGACGGGACTGGCTGCGAGCTTCGGCCGGCCTGGGAGCAGGAGCTGCGTTAGCGGGTTGCTCCTCGCTGCCGCTGGACCGCCTTTCGGGGGAGCCGAACGCCATCGTGCGGGAGAACGCGCTGCCTGGCACTCGCGACTGGATGTTGACCCAGAGCCGCATCGATCCAGCCACCAAGTATCGTTGCCCGTGGATTGAGGGCTATTGTTCGCACACCAGCATTCGGGCTGGGGAGACCTTGGACTTCTACGTAAGCACCAACCCCGCCTCGGATTTCACCTTGGATGTGTATCGGTTGGGTTATTACGGTGGCGCGGGTGGCCGTCAGGTGCATTCGTTTGGCAAGCTGAGCGGGTTGACCCAGCCGGATCCTTCGATCGGCGACAAGCGATTACGTGACTGCCGCTGGTCTGTTTCAGCCCGGCTGAAGATTCCCTCCGATTGGCTCAGCGGTGTGTACCTGGGTAAGCTCACATCGTTGAAGACAGGGGTTCAAAGCTACGTGATTTTCATCGTTCGGGACGACCGTCGCGCCGATTTTCTGTTTCAGTGCAGCGATACCACCTGGCAGGCCTACAATCGCTGGCCCAGCCAGTTCTCCCTCTATGACGATGGTCGCAGCCAGTGGTATTGGGGCGATCGGGTTCAGGTGGGCTTCAACCGACCGTATGGTCGCTATTGCCAAATCTTCGACGCGCCGTTGAGCACTGGATCGGGGGAATTCCTGCTCTGGGAGTTTCCCACCGCCTTTTGGCTGGAGTCGCGGGGATACGACGTCAGCTACATTTCCAACGTGGATACCCACGTTCGACCTCAGACCCTTCGGCGGGCGAAGGGGTTCCTCTCCGTGGGCCACGATGAGTATTGGTCGATCGAGATGTTCCATACCATGCGGCGAGCCGTGCAGCGAGGACTGAACGTCCTGTTCCTTTCGGGGAATACCTGCTGCGGACGAATTCTATTCAGCCCGGATGCAGCAGGAATAGGAAATCGGGTCTTTGAAAGGCTGGATGTTTTTTCGCCGCCTGATCCCCCTGAACCGTTCGATCACATGGCGCAGTTGCCCCATCAAAGCCCCAACTCCAATCTCTTGGTGGGCGCACGGAGCATACCGCCGGTAACGGGAGGAGCCGACTGGGCTTGTGAACTGCCGGACCACTGGATTTTTTCCGGGACCGGCATGAAGAAGGGCGATGCGATCAAGGGTTTGGTAGGCTGGGAGTGGCACGGCGACCCGGCGAAGATTCCTGGTCTGGAGGTGGTGTCCACCGGACCCACCTTCAAAGGGCCGGGACAGCCCAACGGGGGGACCTACACCGCGACGATCTACCCGGGGCCGCACGGCAACTTTGTCTTTAACGCCAGCACGATTTGGTGGGGGGACGGGCTCAGTGCGCCTCCGGGCTACCTGCGTCCCTCGGTATATGTGAGCCCACAGGGGCCTGATCCAAGAGTCCAGCGCATCACGGAGAATCTGCTGAAGCGGGTGTTGCAGGGATAAGGCTGAACCCAAATAAGTCGACAACGTTTCCGATTAAGATTCCGGGGCGGTCCGTAGGGTCGCCCTCCCCTCGTAATCGTAATCGTAATCGATTCCTCGACCCAAGAGCTCCAGCGGGTGGGATCAAGGTGGGTGAGATCGGGATCCCGACTCCGTCGGGGTGACGAATATGAGGACATGTCTCCGCTTTTCCTGCACGCGACGCAGTGGCTGGGCGTGTGCCTGGTGCTAGTGGGCGCACGAGAGGGATTGAGGTGGCGGGAAGGAAAAGCGGTGTCGTGCCCTGAGCATTACCCACAAGTTCGGAGGGCTTCCTCCCTATCCCAACGGGATTGCGCCTCAAAGCCCAGGGTTGGGAGGAACGAGCTACCCTGGGGAAAACGCCATAGAATCCACAACCCC